>DASROG010000246.1:0-3291 GCA_035646995.1 Myxococcaceae bacterium | reverse complement strand
GAGGCCGACCGAGCAGCTCCCGGAGCTGCTGCTGCTCCTCCGCGGATCCGCTCGCGGCGAGGACGTGCCGCTCGGCGTCCGCCACCGCGACCGCCCCCCCGGTTCGTCCGGAGATGCGGGCAAGGTCGTTGCTCGAGAGCGGCTGGGCCAGAATGACCGCCGCCGGCCGGCGACCGGGTTCGACCGGAACGTCCACCAGCGCCGCGCTGGTGAGCAGCACCATCTCATCGACCCGGATCGCGGCCGACGCCGGAGAGCGCTTCACCGCCTCCCGGACGACGGGTTCCGCCTTCAGGGACCTGGCGAGCTCCTTCTTGCCGAACTCGTGGCGTTCCGGGCCCATGATCAGCAGCTGCACCGGGAACTCGTCGCGGAAGCTGCGCCACCAGTCCTCGGTCTCGAAGCCGTCGCGAAGCGTGCGTTCGTCGACCCGCTGAGCGACGAGGGCCCGCACCGCGTTCAGGGACGCGGCGGCAGTGGCGCGCCCCTCGAGCTGGCGGATCCTCGCCTGTAGCTCGAGCTGTCCGAGCGCGGCAGCGTGAGCGGCGAGCCGGAGGGCCTCTGCCTGGGCCGCGTCGCGCGCCCGCCCGAGGATGCTCGCGCTGGCCACTGCGACGGCGCCGACCACGGCGGCGGAGCCGAGCAGCAGCGCCATGCGCGTGGGACGGAGCATGCTCGCCAAAGCCTCTTGCGCCCCAATCGCGCGGTCAACCCGGGCCCGGGGCCAGTCGCGACGCGTCAGTTCACTTCACTCCAGCTCCGCCCCTTCCTGGGCGGGCAGGCGGCGCGAGCGGTCCCCGCGGAGTGCTCGTCACCCCCGCCGGACGGCACCGGTCGACCAGGCATCCCGGCGCCCCGGGACCCCAAACGTCTACTTGGTCATCGAGTCGGCGGCCGCCTTGGTCTCGTCCGCGGCCTTCGTCGCACCGTGCTTGGCCTTCTTCTTCGTCTTGCTCGCCGCGGCCTTGGTGTCGTCGGCTGCCTTGTCCGCGGAGGCCTTCGTTTCACTCGCCATCTTGTCGGTGGTCGCCTTGGTGTCGCTCGCGGCCTTGTCGGCCGTCGCCTTGGTGTCGCTCGCGGCCTTGTCGGCCGCCGCCTTGGTGTCGCCGGCCATCTTGTCCGCGGTCTGGGCGAAACCGACGAGGGACAGGGAGAGCACGAGCGCGGTGAGCAGGTTCTTCATCTGCGGCACCTCCAGCACGCGGGTCGCCGGGACCATCCCGCCCCCAACGTGACCGGTCCGGGACTAGCACACCGGGGAGGCGGCGCAGGACGCGTGGTAAAGCGACGGTCCTCCGGTGAAACCTGTTCCGCCCCTCCAGCGTACGCCCTCGGGAAGCACCGAGACCGATGAGCAGCTGATGGAGCGATTCGTCCAAGGAGAGGAGCAGGCATTCTCGGAGCTGTTCACGCGGCACGCCCCCCGCCTCCAGGGAGCCTTGCGCCGGATGGTCGGGTCGGCCGCGGACGACGTCCTCCAGACGACCTTCCTCTCCATCGTCCGCGCCCGTGGCCGTTACCAGCGGGGCGCTCCGTTCCGTCCCTGGCTCTACACGGTGGCGATCAACGCCGCCCGGGACCACCTTCGGCGGCACCGGCGGGAGGAGCCGCACGCGACGGACAAGCTGCCCGACGGGCCCGCCGAGCCGGCGCCCCTGCCGGACCCCGGCCTGTCCCGGACCGTCGAGGCCGCCCTGGCCCAGCTTTCAGAGAACCAGCGGGAGGCCATCGTGCTCCATCGCTTCGAGGGGTTCTCGTTCAAGGAGATCGCCGAGCTGCTCGGCGTCACCGAGACCGCGGTGAAGGTGCGCGCCCACCGGGGTTACGAGCGCCTTCGAACGCTGCTGGCCGCCCACAGGGAGCGCGGATGAGCGTTTGCGACCGCTTCCTGGAGGCTCTCGCCTCGGACTGCCTGGACCAGGCGGCACGCGACCACGCCCGCGGGTGTGACGTCTGTGGCCCGCTCCTTCCCGAGCGGTCGCCGGTGGCCGACACGGCGGCTCCCTCGCTGGAGGCGGTGCGGAGCCGTGCGCTCCAGGCGCTCCGGACGACGCCTCTGCGCCCCTGGACCCGCGACGCGGCACGCATCGCCCTGCTCCAGGGAGCGGTGGCGCTCGTGGTGACCGTCCTGCTCGGAACGCGCAACTGGAGCTCCCCGATGGCGCATCACATGGCGCTGGCGATCGTCGGGGCGGTGCTCCTCGTGGTGGTCACCCTGGGAAGCGTGATGGCGCTCGCACCGGGGCGCCGGAGCCCGCGTTCGATGCTGGCGCTCGTCCCGGTCGTGCCGCTGCTGCTGGTGCTCTCGGCCAACGGCGTGCACACCGCCACGACGATGCGAAGCGCTCTCCCCTGCCTGGTGACGGTGGTCCTGACCGCGGTCATCCCGCTCGCGGTGGGGCTCGCGCTGCTGCGGGGCATGGCGCTCGACGCGGCCCGGACCGCGGCACTCGCGCTGTCGGCCGCGGCGACGGGCCTCTTCGCACTCCACTGGCACTGCACCGACGGGAGCGCGTCCCACCTCATGGCCTACCACGCGCTGCCCTGGCTGGCCCTCGCGCTCCTCGCCGTTCCTCTCCGTCGTGCGCTGCCGACCGAGAATCACGTCCCCTGAGGCTCATCGACATGCGTTCCCTGCTCGCCCTCGCCCTGCTCGGTCCAGCGCTCGCCGCGGCCGAGCCCCGCCCACCCGTCCTCGTGGAGCTGTTCACCTCGGAGGGCTGCTCCTCCTGTCCCCCGGCGGACGCGGCACTCGCGGCGCTGGCGCGGGATCCGGCGCTCCGGTCGGCCGAGGTGATTCCCCTCGAGCTCCACGTCGACTACTGGAACCACCTCGGGTGGGCCGATCCCTTCTCCTCCCCGGAGTTCACCGCCCGGCAGGAGGAGTACGCGCGGCTCCTCGGCGGTGACGGGCTGTACACCCCGCAGATGGTGATCGACGGCTGGGTCTCGGGCGTCGCCTCCCCGGGGTCGCTGCGAAAAGGCGTGGAGAAGGCCGCGGGCCGGAGCAAGGCGCACCTCGAGGTGCTGGTCGCTGCCTCCCGGCCGGGGCTGGAGGTGGTGGTGCGACCGCCAGCGGGAGTCTCCGGACGGCTGGTGGTCGCGCTCTCCGAGGACCGCCTCTCGAGCAAGGTGGAGCGCGGCGAAAACCGGGGCCGCACGCTCGCGCACGCGCCGGTGGCGCGCGTGCTGGTGGACGAGGGACCGCTGACGACCGAGCACCACGTCCGGCTCGGGGTGTCGCCCTCGTGGAAGCGGGACCAGCTCCGGGTGGTGGCCTTCGTGCAGGAG
>DASROG010000245.1:0-11134 GCA_035646995.1 Myxococcaceae bacterium | reverse complement strand
CCCGCGGCTCGGGTGACAAGGAGAACCACACCACGGTGTCGGTCTCGGGCGGGGTCACCGAGCAGGACCTCACCAACGCGCTGATCAAGCTGAACGCGGTCGGCGAGCAGAAGGTGTACTTCACCACCGGGCACGGCGAGTGGCCCCTCGAGCCCAGCCAGCCCCGCGACCCCGGGTCGCTGAGCGAGCTCCGGAAGACGCTGCTCCAGGAAGGCTACGTCCCGAGCACCATCAACCTCGCCGACGGCAAGGAGGTGCCGAAGGACGCCGCGCTGGTGGTGGTGGCCGGCGCGCGGAGCAAGTTCGGGAAGACCGAGGCGGACCAGCTCGGGAAGTACCTCGAGCAGGGTGGCCGGCTGCTCTACTTCGCCGAGGCAGCCGCCGAGCCGGGTCTGGATGGGCTGCTGGCCCGGTATGGAATCCAGGTCGACCCGGGGCTGGTGGCCGACGACGTCTACGCCATCGACAGCCCTTACCTGGTGGTGTCCCACTTCTTCGGGGACACCGAGCTCGCCCGCGACCTCAAGAAGGCCCAGTACAACCTCCAGTTCCCCACCGCGCGCGGGCTGACCGCGCTCAAGGAGGGGCTGGCCGAGGGGACCGAGGTCGCCGCGGTCCTCACCACCTCCCCCAACGCGTTCGAGGTGAAGGCCCCCACCGAGAACCCGCAGCGGCAGAGCGGAGCCAAGGCGGGGAGCATCCCGCTCATCCTCCAGGCCACCCGGCACGCGGGGAGCGCCGAGGGGAAGCGGAACGACGAGATGCGGCTGGTGGTGTTCGGCGACTCGGAGATCCTGGTCGACCCCAACTGGGGCGACGAGCCGAACCGGAACATGGTGATGAATGCCTTCGCCTGGGCCACGAGCCAGGTGCAGAAGATCACCATCCGCCCGCCGGACCGCGACATCTCCACCATCGACCTGGACGCCCCCCGGCTGGCGCGGATCCGGCTCCTGGCCACGGACCTGGTGCCGTTCGGGCTGCTCGCGGTGGGCCTGGCGATCTGGCTGAACCGCCGCAACAAGTGAGATGAGCGCCCGGAGCAAGAACCTCTGGACCCTCCTGGGGGCGGCGGTGGTCGCCGCCGGCCTCGGGCTCTACGCCTGGTTCGGGGTGATGAAGGGCGAGGAGAAGGCGGCCGAGCAGAAGCGCGTGGCCGAGCGGCTGGTTCAGCCGGTGTCGCGCCCGGACGGAGGCACCGAGAACGTCCGCTACGACCGTCTGGTGGTGAAGGCGAAGGGCGAGACCACCGAGCTCGCGCGGCTGCCGGACCAGTCCTGGGTCATCACCCGCCCGCTGAAGACCGCCGCCGACGTACAGACCGCCGAGGGCGTCGTCAACGCGCTCCAGTTCGCGCGGATCCGCGCCACGGTGGAGGAGAAGCCGACGGCCGAGGATCTCCACCGGTTCGGTCTGGACAAGCCGGGCGTGGAGGTCGTCGCCTCGGCGGAAGGGGTGCCGCCGCTGACGGTGCGGCTCGGGGTGGAGAACCCCTACGACGGGAGCGCGTACCTGCAGCGCGAGGGAGACCCCAAGGTGTACTCGGTCGATGGATCGACCCGGTCCAGCCTCGACAAGGGCACGTTCGATCTCCGCGACCGGGACGTGCTCGCGGTCCGGGACCTGGGCATCACCCGCATCGAGGTCCGCGGCAAGAAGCACGACTGGGCCGTGGGCCGCGACCCGGGGCAGCCGTACGCCTTCCTGCGCCCGGTGAAGGAGGACGCAGACACCGCGGCGATCTCCGGGTGGCTCGGCTCGCTCCGGAGCACGAAGGCCACGAAGTACCTCCAGGACACGACCGCCGAGCGGAAGCGCACCGGGGTGGAGAGGCCGGTGGTCGAGGCGAGGTTCCAGCGCGGCACCACCGAGACGGTGCGGGTTCGGCTCGCCGCCGGAAAGGCGGACGCCGACCCGCTCTACGTGCTGCGCGAGGACCAGTACGGGTCCGTGCTGGCCGAGGTGCCGAGGGCCGCGCTGGCGGCGCTGGACAGGAGCCCGGCCGAGCTGCGGGACCGCTCCGTGCTCCGCGCAAAGCCCGAGGACGTGAGGCGGATCCGGATCGGCAGCGGCGATGCGGCCCTCGTGGTGCAGCGCGAGCGTCCGGCGGACGGCGGACCGGAGAGCTGGCACGTCGGTGGTCCGACCGGGGCAGTCGCGGACCCGTTCAAGGCCAGCTCGCTGCTCTACAACCTCACCTCGCTCCGCTCCGAGGCGACCGAGGAGAAGCTTCCCTCCGACCTGAAGGCGACGGGGCTCGGGCCGACCGCACGGACCATCACCTTCGAGGGGCAGGACGGAAAGACGCTCGGCAGCGTCACTCTCGGCGGCACGTCGAGGAAGCCGGCGGGGACCTTCGTGCGCGATGACCGCGGCAGGCTGGTGGTGGTCGACAGCGCGCGACTTCGCGATCTCCCCTCGAAGCCGGCCGACCTCCTGCCGCCTCCGCCACCGCCCGCTGCCCCGGTGGGAGCGGACGCGGGGAGCTGAGCGGGCCTTCTCTCAGTCCTCGCTCGTGGCGTACGCCTCGCAGTGGTGGACGAAGCTGTCGAGGAGCACGGGCCGCTCCTCCTCGGGGACCACGGCCTGCTCCCAGTCCGGACCGACGAAGGCGCGGATCGACTCGACGCTGTCCCAGAGCGTGACCATGACGAACTCGTCCTTCGAGTGTCCCACCGGGCGTCCGGCGTAGAACCCGAGCAGACCCTGCTGCTTGCGGACCAGCGGGACAGAGAGCCGCCGCGCCATGGCCTCGAAATCGGCCTGGCGCCCCGGCTGGACGCGGGCGCGAAAGACGCGGATGACCATCTGGACCTCCGGACGTCCTCGGACCTGAACACGGGGCGGAGGACCCTGCCAGTTCCCTGCCGGCTCGGTGACACCCTTGAAACTGGGTTCAAGACGCCCGGCCGCTGCTGTCCTATCCACGGGCCATGACGCGACTCCGCTCCCACGGTGCGCTCCTGGTCGGGCTGCTCACCGTCTCCAGCTGTGCGCGGTCGCCGGTTCCACCCGCGCCGGCCGCGCCTGCCCCCGCGGTCGCCGCCGCCGATGCGGTAACGGTAGCGGGTCCCCCGGACGGACTCTTCCGCCTTCCCGCCGGGATCCGCCCGACCGCCCAGTCGGTCTCGCTCGAGGTCGACCCGTCCCAGCCGCGCTTCTCTGGCTCCACGGACATCCAGCTCCGGGTCGATTCGCCGGTCCAGGAGTTCTGGGTCAGCATGCGCGAGGTTCACGTCCGGGCGGCGGCACTCCAGCACGGCGGCGAGCGGTGGGCGGTCACGCTCGAGCCGGACGACGCGCGAGGTGCGGCGCGGGTCAGGTCGCCCCGGACGGTCCCCGCGGGCGAAGCGGTTCTCCACGTCGACTTCGACGCCGAGTTCAATCCCCGCCTGGTCGGCCTGTACCGGGTGAAGAGCACCGGCGGCTGGGCGGCGTACACCCAGTTCGAGTCGATCGACGCCCGGCGCGCGTTCCCCTGCTTCGACGAGCCCTCGTTCAAGATCCCCTGGAGCCTGGAGCTCACCGTGCCCGCGGGCCTCGAGGCCTTCGGCAACACACCGGCGATCGAGGTGAGCGGGACCTCGCAGGGCGCGCGCGGCGTCCGCTTCGCCACCACCCGTCCGCTTCCGAGCTACCTCGTCGCCTTCTCGGTCGGGGATTTCGACGTCGTCACCCCGCCGCCCCTGCCGCCGTCCGAGGTCCGTGATCGACCACTGCAGGTACGCGGCATCGCGCCGAAGGGACGCGGAAGCGAGCTCGGCACCGCCCTCGCCGCCAGCGAAGGGCTCCTCCCACGGCTCGAGCAATGGTTCGGCATCCCGTTCCCCTACCCCAAGCTCGACCACCTTGCGGCCCCCGACTTCGCCTACGGAGGCATGGAGAACGCCGGTCTCATCGTCTACACCGATGTGGCCCTGCTCGCCGATCCACGGAGAGCCTCGCGCGACGAGCGGCTCACCGTGGCCTGGGTGATGGCGCACGAGATGGCTCACCAGTGGTTCGGCGACCTGGTCACCATGCGCTTCTGGGACGACAAGTGGCTCAACGAGTCCTTCGCCACGTTCATGCAGGCCGAGGTGCTGGTGCCCTGGAACCCCTCGCTCGACTACGACCTCGACAAGCTCGGGGAGACGCTCGCCGCCATGGGCAACGACGAGCTGGAGACCGCCCGCCCCATCCGCCAGCCGATCCACAGCGAGAACGAGATTGCCGGCACCGACGATGCGGTGCTCTATCCGAAGGGCTCGGCGGTGCTCGGGATGTTCTCCGCTCGCCTCGGCCGCGAGCGCTTCCGTGGCGCGGTGCGCGAGTACCTCACCGCGCACGCCGACGGGAATGCCACCACCGACGATCTTCTGGCCGCGCTCGACCGGGTGGACCCGAGCGTCGGTCCCTCGTTCCGGACGTTCATCGATCAGCCAGGGGTCCCTCGGGTGACTGCCGAGCTGTCCTGCGACCAGGGTCAAGGGCAGCTCGCGCTGCGGCAGGAGCGCGCCCTCCCGGCGGGTTCGCGGGCACGGCGAGATCTCCTCTGGCGCGTGCCGGTGTGCGTCCGGGTGGAAGGCCTGGTGGATCCGCTCTGTTCCATGCTGGCCGGCGCTTCGGGGAAGGTTTCTCTGTCCGGTAGCTGCCCGCGATGGGTCCACCCCAATGCCGGCGCGACCGGCTACTACCGGTGGCTCCTTCCGCAGGCCGGCCTCGACGCCCTGCTCGGACGTGGATGGCAGGCGCTCTCCCGGCCGGAGCGCATCTCCGCGGCGGACGCAGTGGTCTCCGCGACCAAGGACGCCGTTGTTCCGGTCGACCGCGCGCTGGGACATCTCCCGCGCTTCACCGGCGACTCCGAGCCAGGCGTGGTGATGAGCGCGGTCCGGCTGCTCGACCACGCCTCGAGACACTGGACCACCCCGGACGACCGAACGCTGCTCGAGGCGCGGATCCGTCAGCTCCTCCGGCCGGCGCTGGACCGCCTCGGCTTCCAGCCGAGGGCAGGCGAGTCCACGCGGCAGGCGCGGCTCCGGCAACAGCTGATCAAGACGATCGCGGTCCGCGGAGGCGACCGCCAGCTCCTCGCCCGGGCAGCGCGTCTGGGCCGCGCCTGGATCGGGACCGACGGCCGGATCCACCCCGAGGCGGTCAGCCCCGATCTCCGGGACGTCTGCCTCACGGCGGCGGCCCGGTCCGGGGATGTGGCTCTCTTCGAGACGCTTCTCGACCGGCTCCGGGCGACGGAGGTGGGCACCGACCGAGAAGCGCTCGTGCTCACCCTCGCCGAGTTCCAGCAACCCGAACTCCAGGCGCGGGCGCGAGCGCTGACCCTCACCCACGAGCTTCGCCTGTTCGAGAAGATCCTGGTCCTCCTCGTCCAGGGAGCGAACCCGGACCACTGGCGCGAGGCCTGGGACTTCACCGTCGCGCACCAGGACGAGCTCGCGACCATGCTGCCCGAGAGCGCGATGCGCCTGTTGCCCTACGCCCAGTCCGCGTGCACCGAGGCGGACGCCGCCGTCATCTCGCGGGCCTTCGCCGGGCGCGCGGACCGGATCCCGGCGGTGGGATACGACGCGTCCAAGGCCGAGGAGATCGCCCGCCTCTGCGCTGCCGCCCGACTTCGACAGGCACCGGCGCTCGACCGGGCTCTCCGCGCGCCGCCTGGCCGCAGGACGGGCGGATCGGCACCTTCCCCAGCCCGGGCAGCACGAGGGTGAGCCGTCAGCCCCCCGTGTCCAGGTGCGCACCCATCTCGGCGATCCGGTCTCCGACGTGCTGGCCGGCCAGCCACTCGCTCAGCTCGAGCAAGCCTTCCGTGAACGACACCCTGGCCTCGTAGCCGAGCACCTTCGCCGCGAGCATGGTGTCGGCAAAGCAGTGCCGCACGTCCCCGATGCGGTACTTCCCGGTGATCTCCGGCCGGAGCTGCCGGCGGCCGAGGGCCTCGGCCATCTGCGCGGCGACGGTCCGGATGCTCATGCTGCTGCCGCTGCCGACGTTGAACGCCCGGCCGGCGGCCACGGCGGACTCGAGCGCCAGGCGGCACGCGCGCACCACGTCGTGCACGCTCACGAAGTCCCGCTGCTGCAGCCCGTCCTCGAACAGGAGCGGGGCGTTCCCGTCGAGCAGCCGCGAGGCGAAGAGGGCCAGCACCCCGGTATGGGGATTGCTCAGCGCCTGCCTGGGCCCGTAGACGTTGAAGAACCGGAGCGCGACGGTGGGGATGCCGTGCGCGCGGCCGATCATCAGGCACAGCCGTTCCTGGTCGTGCTTCCCGAGCGCCCAGACCGAGCTGACCGTGGGTGACTTGGTCTCCGGGGTGGGCAACGGCTCGAGGCATTCACCGTTCGGCCCGGTGGGCTCCCAGCAACCGGCCTGCAGCTGCCGAAGGCTCCGCTCTTGCGCCTCCACCACCTCGCCCTCCGGCGTGCGGTACATCCCCTCGCCGTAGATGCTCATCGAGCTGGCGACGACGAGCTTCTCCACCGGCTTCCGGCTGAGCGCCTCGAGCAGCACCGCGGTCCCCAGGTTGTTGATGCTCGTGGTCTGTGCGAGCTCGTGGATGCTCCGGCCCACGCCCCCCGAGGCCGCGAAGTGGAAGACGGCGTCCACCGACCTCAGCGCCCGGTTCACGGCCCGCCGATCGCGCACGTCTCCGCGGACGAGCTCCACGTCCGATGCGAGGTAACCGGGGCGCCGGCGGTACTCGCCGTGAACCTCGGGCACCAGAGAGTCCAGCGCGCGCACCCGGTAGCCGCGAGCGAGCAGATGGTCGGCCAGGTGCGAGCCGATGAATCCAGCTCCGCCGGTGATGAGCACCCGCTTCCTCTGCATCTCCGCTCTCCCGCCCTGGTTCAGCCGCAGCTCCAGGAGAGGTAGGCACGCCCCGCTCGGTGGGCGATGGAGAGCGTCGTCCGGCCAGCAGCGGGCCGCTCCACGACCCCCGTCCTCGTCCGGCGGACGCACGAACTGTTCAGCTGAAGACTACCCGGCAAGTCAGGAATTCACGGCGCACCCCGACCCTCTCCGGGTGGGTGCGAGTACGACCTCACTCTGCTTTGCCCGAAACGGGGGGCTCGCGGTCCGAGGGAGCTGTGCGAAGAGCCTCCCCGGAGATCCGAATGCCCCGTTCCGTCCTGGCTGCCGTGCTCCTCTGCGCCGTCCTGACCAGCTGCTCCAGCGGCTCGTCCGGCAACCCTCTGCCTGGCGCACGAGGAGTCGACCGCAGCCCGCTGCTCACCCAGGTCACCAGCTGCGGCCAGCTCGAGACGGCGATCGAGGACGCGCTGGTGCTGGAGATGAAGAGCACCCTCGAGCAGCTCCGCAAGAACGACTACTACATCGGCGACCGGGGCATCCCGGTCGGCGCCGGCGCCCCTGGCAGCCCGATGGCCGGTCCAGCTGGCGGCGGTGGTCCGACCAGCGTCAGCACCACCAACACCCAGGTCGCCGGGGTGAACGAGGCTGACTTCGTCCAGAACGACGGAACCCGCATCGCGGTGCTGGCCGGCGGGAGGCTCCACCTCCTCCGCTCCTGGCCACCGCAGGACATGACCGAGACCGCGAGCCTGAAGATCGACGGCTGGCCCCGGGACATGTTCCTCGCCGAGGACCAGGTGGTGGTCTTCAGCACCGTCTACGTCCCACGGGCCATCGAGGGGGACCACCCGATCTGCGCTCCGATCGGGGGCGTGGCCGTGGACGCCTACTGCGGCTACTGGGCGAGCGACGTGACCCAGGTCACGACGGTGGACGTGAGCGATCTGTCGCACCCGCGGATCACCGCCGAGATCCTCCTGCCCGGCTCGTACCTCTCGGCGCGCCGCATCGACCAGCGGGTCCGGCTGGTGATGTCCGACACTCTCCCCTTCCCCGACGGGGTTCGGTACTGGCCGGACCTCCCGCCCGGGGCGACCCCCGAGGAGCGGGACAAGGCGTTCGACGAGCTGGAGGCTGCGAACGAGGCGCTCATTCGCAGCCGCAGCCTCGACGACTGGCTGAGGAACGGCGAGCTCCGGATCCCCGGCGGCGCCACCACACCGATCCCCTACGCCTGCACCGAGTTCGCCCTGAGCTCCGCGCCCACCCGGCCGGGTCTGCTGACCGTGGCCACGGTGGACCTGACCACCGACTCGCTCAAGAGCCGGACCTCGGTGTTCGCCGAGCCGGGCACCGTCTACGCCTCGAAGGACAGGCTCTACGTCGCGACCGCCCACTGGTGGTGGTGGCCCGAGATCGGCCAGTCGGACGCCACGTACATCCATGGCTTCGACCTGCGCGATCCCGACAAGGCGCCGTACATCGGCTCCGGGACCGTCGACGGCACCGTGCGCGACCAGTACTCGATGGACGAGTTCGCCGGCGCGCTCCGCGTGGCCACCCACCTCACGACCCGCGTCCCGGACGGGACCCCCTGGGGCACGTTGAAGGGAGCCAACCGGATCTCGGTCCTGACCCCCGGCGGGGGCTCGCTCCATCTCACCGGGAAGACCGCCGACTACGGGGCGGAAGAGCAGACCTTCGGGACCCGCTTCCTCGGGCCGCGTGGCTTCGTCATCACCGCCCGGCAGATCGACCCGCTCTTCACCTTCGACCTGAGCGACCCTGCCCATCCGACCAAGGTCGGGGAGCTGGAGATGCCCGGGTTCATCGGCTACCTCCACCCCGTCGACGACACCCACCTGCTCGGGATCGGCCGCGAACCCGGCACCTCCGGGAGGATGCAGCTCAAGGTCGCGCTCCTGGACGTCACCGACCTCGGCGACCCGAAGCTCCAGGCCGTGCAGCTGGTGGGTGAGGGCTGGTCGTACTCCGATGCGCTCTGGGATCCGAAGGCCTTCACCTGGCTCCCCGCGCAGAAGATGCTGGCCATCCCCTTCGCCGACTACGGGTTCCAGGACTTCGTGTCCGACCTGCGGCTGTTCCAGGTCGATCCGGCCGCGGGCACCATCCAGGCCCGAGGGAGCCTCTCGATGTCCGACGTCTACCTGACCTGGTCCGGTGAGAGCTGGAGCTACAGCTGGTCGCCGTGGATCCGCCGCGGCATCCTCGCCGACTCCGCCGACGGTCAGTTCGTGTACGCGATCAGCGATGCGGGCGTGCGCTCGGCCAAGGTGGCAAGCTTGCCGGCGTGGCTCCAGACGGTGAAGTTCCCGCCGCTCGTCTACCCGTGAGAAGCGTCGGAACGGCGCTCGCCGTCGTGCTCGCGGCGATGCTGGCCTGCGATGCCCAGACCGACCCCGGATACCAGGGCGAGCCCCTGGTGACCCTCCGGGGCCGGGTGGAGAGCAGCGGCGAGCTTCCGCCGCTCGAGGCGGCGATGCTCTGGCAGCGTGGCCCTCCTCCCGGGACGGACGACCAGCAGCTGGCGACCCGCGCGCCGGTCACCTCCGGGTTTCCCGCGACCTTCACCCTCCGTCTCTACTCCCCACCGCCCGAGGCCGCGTTCCGCGCGCTCGCCACCGGCGCTCCACGCTGGGCCCGCGCCAACGCTGCGGCGGTCCCCTACGGGCTCGCGCCGGACCAGGTCCCCAGCCTGCCGACGTCCTACAACCCGAGCTACACCTACGACGCCGATCACTGGGTGGTGTTCCTCGAGTCGGACGTCCCGACGAACACGCTGACCGAGTGGTGGCTCGGCGAGGCGCTCGGCGCCGGGTACCACCTGATGCGGGTGCTCCCCCTGTCCGGCTGCATCCCGCCCGCACAGCTGGAGGCATGCGTCGCCGAGCTGGTCCAGCGGGGCGTCCCCGACGACGGAACGGACGCGCCCGGGACGGCCCGCGGCTTCTGCAAGGCGCCCTACCGGCTCCAGCCCACCACCCTCGACGAGGCCATCGTTCTCCGGCTCGGCCAGCAGGACGGCGGCGCCGGCGCGACCTGCCCATGATCCTCGACGCCGCGGCCATCGCCGGCCTGTACCGCTCGCACGGACACGTGGTGCTCCGCCGGGCGCGTACTCTGCTCGGCAGCGAGCCCGACGCGCGGGAGGCGCTGCAAGAGGTCTTCATGGCGCTGGTGCGAAACCCGGACGCGGTCCGCTCCGCCGGGTCCATCGTCGGCTGGCTGTACCAGGCCACGACCCACCACTGCCTGAACCAGCTGCGCAAGGTTCGCACCGGCGCCCGGGTGCTCGAGCTGCACGTCCGGCCCGGGCTGTCGGAGAGCGGGGCCTCGCGGGGAGAGGCCTCCGCCGAGGTGCGCCGCCTGCTGGCGCTGCTGCCCGAGGACGTGGCGGCCGCCGTCGTCTACCACCACCTGGATGGCATGAGCCACGCCGAGGTGGCCGAGCTGCTCGGCTGCTCGCGACGCCAGGTGGGCTACCTCCTCGAGCGCGCCCAGGGGCTCTGGGACCGCGCGGAGCAGACCGCATGAATCTCGCCACCACCCCCCTCAGCTGGAATGCCTGCCTCTCCGCCCTCCGCCTCGACCGGTGGATGATGGGCGAGCTCGGCGCCGCCGACGCCGAGACCGTCGGCGCCCATGTCTCCTCCTGCGCCGCCTGCAGCGCCGCCGTGGCCGGCATCCGTGGCGTCCGCGAGGAGGTGCGCGCCCTTCCCCTTCCCGCTGCGCTCGGCCGTCCCGCACCGCGCCGCCGGTTTCCGGCAGCGGCCGTCACCGGGCTCGGCCTCGCGCTCGCCGCGTCGCTGGTCGTCATCCTCCGCCCACCGCCGGCCACCGAGCGGTCCAAGGGCGGCGGCCTCGGGCTCACCATGTTCGTCCAGCACGGGGACGAGGTGCGCCGCGCCGCTCCGGGCGAGAGCATCGCGCCGGGAGACGCGGTTCGCTTCGCGGTGAGCTCTCCCACCCCGGCCTTCGTCGCGGTGCTCAGCCTCGACCCAGCGGGCAAGGCCTCGGTGTACTTCCCGCAGGCGCCCCGGGCGGCCCAGGTTCCGGCCGGCACCGAGGTCCCGCTGCCACTCGGCACCCGGCTCGACGCCACCATGGGTGAGGAGCGGCTGCTGGGCATCTTCTGCGCCTCTCCCGTGGAGCTCGAGCCCATCCGCCTCGGGCTCGAGCGAGACCGGGACGGCGCCCCGCTGCCCGCCGACTGTCAGGGTCTCCGGTGGAGCTTCGTCAAGCGCTGACCGCGCTGGTCCTCGTGCTGCTCCCCACCACCGCGTACCGCTCCACCTCCGCC
>DASROG010000244.1:0-10278 GCA_035646995.1 Myxococcaceae bacterium | reverse complement strand
GGGAAGGAGACCCCCTCGTCCGGATCCGCCGGGCGACTCCCCCGGCTCGAGGTGCAGGACCTCCGGATCGAGCTCGTGTCCAGCCATGACGGCCACCCCCTCGACCTCGGCGCGTGGGACGTGCAGATGGAGGTCTCGGGCGCCGCCTCTTCTCGCGTGCTCGAGATGGCGGTCCAGCGCGACGGCGGCGGCGAGGCGCGGTCCGTGGTCCGCTGGGCCCGCGAGCAGCCCTTCCAGGTGGAGGCCGCCCTGGAGGGAATGCCGCTCCGGCCGCTGATCGAGCTGCTGGGTCAGCGGGTCGGCGTCCGCGCCACCGCGGGCTCGGTCACCGCGCGCATCAACGGGCTCCTTCCGTCCGACCTCAAGCGCGGCGAGCTCGAGGTCTCCGGGCGCATCGACGGGCTGTTCCTCGAGGGAAACCGGCTCGCCTCCGAGCCCGTGGGGCCGTGGCGTCTGTCCGGTGCCGGGACGGTGGACTGGGATCGCGGCAGCCGCGAGGTCCGCCTCCGCGACGGGCACATCGGGTTCGGGGAGAACGACTCGCTCCGCGTGAACGTGGAGGGCGTGTACGAGGGCAGCCGCGTCCCTCGGTTCCGCGCCGAGGCGCGGGTGGACCAGCTGCGGTACCAGGACGCGGTCGACGCGCTCCCGCCGCAGTTCAGCCTGGGAGACGAGGCGCCCCGCATCCCCGGCCTGCTCGATGCCCGGGTGAGGGTCTCCGGTCGAGTGCGTGATCCCGAGCAGTGGCTCCTCGACGTGAAGCTCGACCTCGCGGGGCTGCGCGCCGCCTCGAAGGCCACGCCGTTCTTCCTCCGCGGTCCCTTCATCTACCGGCCCGTCGATGGGACGGGGCGCTCCCGGGAGATCTGGATCGGCCCGCAGAACCCCAACTTCGTTCCCATCTCCGATCTGCCCCGGTACGTCTCGCGCGCGGTCACCACCAGCGAGGATGCCGGCTTCTGGTTCCACCCCGGCTTCGACTTCGACGAGATGAAGGAGAGCCTCATCGATGCCGCGGAGGGCAGCCGCGTCCGGGGCGCCTCGACGCTGACCCAGCAGCTGGCGAAGAACCTGTTCCTCTCGCGGGAGCGGACCTTCGCCCGGAAGGTCCGCGAGGCGCTCTTCACCGTCGCCCTCGAAGCCTCGCTTCCCAAGGCGCGGCTGATGGAGATCTACCTGAACATCATCGAGTGGGGACCGGGCATCTACGGCCTCGGCGAGGCCTCGCGGCACTATTTCGGGGTCAACCCGCGGAACCTCGGCGTGCAGCAGGCGGCTTACCTCGCCACCATCATCCCCAACCCGGTGAAGTACCACGCGATGTACGAGAAGGGGCGGCTCTGGCCGGGGTGGCAGTTCAGGGTCCGGAACCTGATCCGCAAGCTGGAGTCGAACGGGATCATCGACTCGGGGCAGGCCTTCCAGGCCGAGTTCACCCCGGTGAGATTCAGGCGCGACTGAAGCCTGAGCCGAGACGCTCCGAGACGGGCTCGGGTGCCTCCGCAGAACCGCGACGGTCCCCTCGAGGTCTCTCCCGAGGCTTGCGCGGCCACGGTCCTGCGTTACGTCAGGTCTCATGTTGACCGGCACCTTCGATCGTCAGGGGGAGATCGCCGACTTCACCCTTCCCACCGGCTGTCCGCTGTGCGGTGGGGAGCTGGCCGTGCGGATGACTCCTGGCACCAGCTACAGCTACTGCGCACACTGCCACTGGCTCTCGCGTTCGCACGTCGACGTGGGCCCGAACAGCGTGCACGTCGGGCATCCGCCCGGCGGGCTCGTCTAGGTCCCGCTCCGTCTCGACGGCCCGGCGTGCCGCCTCGCCGGCGCTCGATGCGCCGACATGTCGCGCCAGGTAGATGGGCTAGCCTGCGCCCGTCTCGTCCATGCCGTCGGCACGCCTCCGGTCGATCGACGTCCTTCGCGGCGCCTCCGTCGCGGCGATGATCCTGGTGAACAGCCAGCACTCGCGCCTCGACGCCTACCCACCGCTCGCTCACGCGGAGTGGAACGGGTGGACGCTCGCCGACGTCGTCTTCCCGGTGTTCGTCTTCATCGTGGGCGTCTCGCTGGCCCTCTCCACGGCGTCGCGCCTAGAGAAGGGCGCCACCCGGGCGGAGCTCCTCCGGCACGCCCTCTGGCGCTCTGGGCTGCTCTACCTGCTCGGCGTCCTGGCCGACGTGATCTCGATCCCGCACCATGGCTTCCCGTACGTCGCGCTCCGCGAGCACCTGCAGCTCACGGGCGTGCTCCAGAAGATCGCGGTTTGCTATCTCGTCGCGTTCGCCGTGACCCTCGGGGCCGGCACCGCCGGGGTGGTCGCCGCGATCGTCGGCTTCAACGCGCTCTACCTCGGCCTGCTCCTCCTCTTCCCGGTGCCCGGCTGCGGTCCGGGGGTCCTCACCGTGGACTGCAACTTCCCGGGCTGGCTGGACCGGACGGTGATCGGCCGCTTCACCTGGGACGACCCTCGCCAGGACCCGGACGGCCTGGGCTCGCTCCTCCCGGCGATCTCGACCATGCTGCTCGGCGTGCTCGCGGGCCGCTACCTCCGCGCCGAGAACGAGCCGCGCCGCCGCGTTCTCGGGCTCCTGGCCGGCGGCGTCGTCCTCGTCGCGGGCGGGGCCGTGCTCCAGCGCTGGATCCCCGTGAACAAGCCGATGTGGACCACCAGCTACGCCGTGCTGATGTCGGGGCTGTCCGCCATCGCGCTGGTGACCCTCGTCTGGGTCGTGGACCAGCACGAGCCGGGGCGCTGGGTGCGGCCGCTCGAGGTGCTCGGCTCGAACGCGCTCGCCGCCTATCTCCTCTCGGGCCCGATCACCAACGCGCTGCGCATCCACGTGCGCGGGACCTCGCTCCACGACCGCATCCTGAGCCACGACCTCGGCCGGCCGGGCGCGTCGCTGGCGTTCGCGCTCATCTGCCTAGCCGGCGTCTACGGCGTGACGTGGCTCATGGTGCGGCGCGGCTGGTCCCTGAAGCTCTAGCTGGCCCCACTGGCAGCGCCCGGATTCACCCCAGCAGGGCCGGAAGCAGCGTCCCGCTCGGCCCTTCCCGCACGTGCTCGAACCGGCCGGCGTTGTCCGCGCGCTCGGCATTCACCAGCCAGGTCTCGGCGCCCCGGGCTCGTGCCAGGTCCACGAACCCCGCCGCCGGCCACACCGCTCCGGACGTCCCGGCGGCGAGGAACACCAGCCGCCCTCCGCGCCAGCGCTCGAGGAACTCGTCCACCGCCTCCAGGTGTGCCGGATCCAGCGCCTCCCCGAACCACACCACCGCCGGGCGCAGCAGCCCGCCGCAGCGCTCGCAGGTAGGGACGGTTCCCTCCGGATACACGGTCTCGTCCGGCGCCTCGGGCAGGCGGCACCGCGAGCACCGGGTGCCCAGCAGACGGCCATGGATCTCGATCAGGCGTTCGCTCCCCGCTCGCCGGTGCAGCCCGTCCACGTTCTGGGTCACCAGCAGGAAGCGCTCGCCCATCCGGCGCTCGACCTCGGCCAGCGCGCGGTGCCCGGCGTTGGGCCGGGCCTGAAGGGCCGCCTCGCGCCGCTCGGAGTAGAAGCGCCACACGAGTGCGGGGTCGGCGTGGAACCCCTCGGGCGATGCCAGCCGCTCGAAGGCGTGCGAGCGCCAGAGCCCGCCCGATCCACGGTAGGTGGGCAGTCCGCTCTCCGCGGACACCCCTGCGCCGGTCAGCACCAGGAGCGCCGAGTCGGAGTCCAGCCCGAGGCTGCCGTCAGCGGATGTAGTAGCCCGCCCCACGGAACCTTCCGCCCTCCAGCATCATGGTCACCGTCTCGTGACCGCGTTCCTTCCGCTCGAAGCGGGTGTCGAAGCTCAACACCACGTAGGTCCCGTCGGGCGCGCCGGGCAACTCGTGCACCAGCTGCTTCGAGGCGAGCTTCCGTTCGACGAGCTTCCCCAGTGGCTCGCGCGCCGCCGCCGCCTGCTTCTCCCACGTCGCCCGGGCCACGGCCTTCCTGAACATCGCCGACGCCTCGTCCCAGGAGGCACCGAACCGGCCGGCGTCGATCAGCTTCAGCCAGGCCTCGGCCGCCTGCACCGCCGCCGCCTCGCTCGTGTCCACGGCCAGGGCCGTGCCGGAGATTGCCCACAGCAACCAGCAGGTCAGCGCGATTGCTCGTCTCATCGATGTCACCCACGGGGAGGATGCCCGAGCACGTTGCGACGGGCGAGTTCGGCGCAGCCCTGCGAGAGCGCTCGCCCCGGCCGGCGCGCATGGAAGGATCCGACCCCTCCGACGGTAGGGCGGAGTGCGATCAGCGAGTGCAGACCTGGTTGCAGCTCTCGGGAACGATGCCGTTCCCGAGGTCCCCGCAGGATGAGTTTCGGTAGTCGTCGATGCAGCGCTTCGAGTTGCCCGAGTTGAAGCTGTACCCGGTCGGGCAGGCCGTCCTCTCGGCAGTGCAGGTCTGAGCTGTCCTGTTCGCGATGCAATTCGAGACGGTGCCGTAGAGCTGCTGGGATCCCGTGGGGAAACACTCGAACGCCTTGTTGCAGGCCAGCTCAATCAGGGTCTTGCAGTCCCCGATCGGGTCGGAGCCACCGCAGGCGGAGACCGCGGTGGCGAGAAGGACGGCCACTGATGCTCGGCGCATGTGAACCCCCATTCCTCACGAGAGGCGGGCCCGTTGCGTGACCGGGGATGTCCGAGCGGTTGGGCCGCCCGAGAGTGAAGACGGTCCGCCTGGCGTGTCAAGCCGGTGCGGCGTGCGGGTCTGACGACTCCCGGTCATGGCCCCTCGACCGCCGTTGGCAGACCCCGGTGACCGGCGCAGGCTTCGTGCCATGCGATTGCGACTGCTGACACTGGTCGCGCTCGGGCTGTCGGGCGGATGCAACGACTCTTCGGGGAACGGCCCCGATCGAGGCGGGTCCATCAGCCGGAACGACGGCGGTGTTCCGGCCGGTGGCCTGACCGACGGCGGCGACGACGGGGGAGCGCCGGACGGCGGAGTGCAGGACGGGGGAAGCCTCGACGGCGGAGCTCCGGACGCCGGCGCGATCGATGGGGGGGCGGAGGATGGAGGAGTCCCGGATACCGGGGCCCCCGACGGCGGAGCATCCATCGGACCCATCCCCCCGGCGAGCGTCGACGTCCCGGTGAGAGTTCCCGCATCGATGCGCGGCCCTCCCTTCGACGTGCCCCGGACGCTGCGTGTCCCGCCGGGCTTCTCCATCTCCGTTCACGCGCGGATCCCCGGCGCGCGGTTCATGGCGGTCACCCCGGAAGGGGCGCTGCTCGTCTCCTATCCATATCCCGGCACGGTCTACCTGGTCCGACCGGGGGTCGGCGGTTCAGACCCGGTGGTGAGCCCCTGGGTCACCGGGCTGAAGAACCCCCACGACCTGGTGTTCCATCGCATCGGGTCGACGCAGTGGCTCTACGTCGCCGAATCCAACGCGGTTCGACGCTACGTATGGACCGGTGCCTCCACCGCGCCAGCCTCGGAGCTCGTCGTGTCCGGGCTGCCGGACCGGAGCACCCCCGAGCTGCACGGAGCGTACGCGCACGCGCTGAAGAACATCGCCCTGGACAGCCAGCATCGGCTCTTCGTCTCCATCGCCTCGACCTGCAACGTGTGCACCTCGGACGTGCAGGCGGATCCGATGCGGGCCGCGATCCACCTCTACGACGCGACCGGCGGCAACCATCGCCTCTACGCCCGCGGGCTCCGCAATGCCGAGGGGCTGGACTTCTTCCCTGGAACGGACGTGCTCTGGGGCACGGTCAACGCCCGCGACGAGATCCCGTACCCCTTCCAGGACAGCACCGGTTGGTACGGTCGGGTGATTCCGCAGTACGTCGACAATCATCCACCGGACTCGTTCACTCCGCTGCGCGACAACGGGGACTACGGCTGGCCCTTCTGCAACCCGAACCCCGACGGTCCGGGCGGTCCGTTCCAAATGCCGCTCGATCGTGACTACGACACCAACCGGAACGGCGCGGCTGCCGACTGCGCCCGGATGGACCGAGCGATGCTGGGGTTCCAGGCTCATTCCGCTCCGCTGGGCCTCCTCTTCCTGCAAGCCACCGCCTTCCCCTCGCCGTGGAAGTGGTCGGCCGCGATCGCGCTCCACGGCTCCTGGAACCGCCGGATGCCCACCGGCGCGAAGGTGATCCTCGTCCCCTTCACGCGGGGCGACCAGCGCCCCTCGGCTCCGCTGGACCTGGTCACCGGGTGGATCGGTGCCGACCAGCAGTACTGGGGCCGCCCCGTGGATGTGGCGGTCGACGGCGACGGAGCGATGTTCATCTCCGACGACCACGCTGACGCCGTGTACCGGCTGATCCGCTCGCCCTAGCGGCTCGGGTCAATGGACGTCGGCGGGGCCCGCTCGACCGTCACCCGCGACCACTCGCTCGCCGTAGGTCCTTGCTCCAGCGCGCGCAGCGCAACGATGGGCTCGGGCCGTCACCGTCTGCACGCGCCACTGCTCCGGAGCGCGATCAGCGGGTGCAGACCGTGCCGCAGCTCGCGGGAGGGATGCCGTTCGCGATGTCTCCGCAGGATGCGTGGCGGTAATCCTCGATGCACCGCTCCCAGTTGCTCGTGTTGGAGCTGTACCCGGTCGGGCAGGCTGTCCCCTCCGGGGTGCAGGCCCGGTCGTTGGAGATCGTCGTGCAGTTCGCGACGCTGCCGAAGAGTTGCTGGGCGCCCGCGGGCTCGCACTCGAACAAGCGGTTGCAGACGGCGTCGGACACCTTCCTGCACTCCGAGATGGGATCGGAGCCGCCGCAGGCAGAGATGGCGGCCGCCAGGAGGACGGCAAACGACGTTCGGTGCATGAGAAACCCCCGGTTCCCCCGGGAGACGCGCGACGTGAATTCCCATTGCGCGATCTCTCGGGGCGGGTGGCTCAGTGGATGTCACTGGCAGAGGCGCGCCCGTCTCCCTCGGCCTCCAGCTTCTCGCCGGCGGGTGCCGCCTCCGACAGACGTCGTCTCCCTCGCCCGAAGTCGAACGGCACCTCGATCATCGACCGGTCGAGGTCCGCGAGCGATGCGCAGCCGAGGAGCCGCAGGGTGCGGACCAGGTCGGCAGTGAGGATCTCGATCGCCCGGCTCACGCCCGCCGCCCCGGCCGCCGCCAGCCCGTAGACGTACGCCCGCCCGATCAGAACTGCGCGGGCGCCGAGGAGGAGCGCCTTCACGATGTCGCTTCCGCGTCGGATGCCCCCGTCCATCAGCACCTCGGTACGCCCGCGCACGGCCGCCGCGACCTCGGGGAGAGCGCGCAGCGTGGGGAACACCCCATCCAGCTGCCGCCCCCCGTGATTGGACACCACCACCGCCGCTGCACCCTCGTCGACCGCGCGCTCGGCGTCCTCGGCGGTGAGGATTCCCTTGATGATGATCGGACCCTTCCACAGCTCGCGGATCCACTTCAGATCGGCCCAGGAGACCACCGACTGCTCGAGCGCGGCCGCCACTGCCGCGTAGCCCATCGGCCCCTCGGGGAGCACCACGTTGGGGAACCGCATCAGCCCACCGTCGGCGAGGTAGCTCAGCAGCCACCCCGGCCGGGAGAGGATCTGCCAGACGTAGGGCAGCTTCCGGAACGTGTTGGCCGCCACCAGCTGTGCGATGCCGTTCCGGTAGTCGCGCTCCCGGAGGCCGGAGATGGCCGTGTCCGCCGTGAGCACCAGGGCGCTGTAACCCGCCTTGCGCGCCCGCTCGATCGCCGCGCTCGCCACCTCGCGCCCACCCACCAGGTAGACCTGATACCAGCAGACGCCGTCGCTCCCCGCCTTGACCTCCTCCAGCGAGGTGCCGGCGAGGGTGGAGAGGATGTAGCCCGTCCCCGAGGCGGCGGCCGCTCGCGCTGCCTCCACCTCGCCCCTGGGCCAGACCAGGCGCGTGCTCCCCACCGGCGCGAGGAGGAATGGCAGCGAGAACCGCTCTCCCAGCACCACGGTCTCCAGGCTGGCGCGCGGCGAGGCGACCGCTCCGCGGGGGCGGAAGAGGACCTCGTCGAAGACGGAGACGTTCGAGCGGAGCGTGTTCTCCGCGTCCGCGCCCCCGTCCACGTAGTCGAACACCGCGCGAGGGAGCCGCCGGATCGCCGCCCGTCGCAGGTCGGCGATGTTCAGCACCCTCGGAGGAGCCACCGCTCCGGCGTGGGACATGATCGCCAGCCTTACTGCGCGACCCGGTGCCGGTCCAGCGGCACCGACCGCGCGCCTCACGGGGCCCCACGGCGCAGCTCCCCCCGAGCGACCCGGTCAGGCCCGCGCGGGTCCGCGACGGGCCAGGTGCGTCACCGCCTCGCCCAGCCCGGCGAGCGTCAGCGGGTACATCGGGAACACCCGCCGGATGGTCCGCACCGTCTGGGCCCACCAGGCGCTCGGGGGCTCCGGGTTCAACCAGGCGTGCCGGTGGAAGTGCTCCCCCAGCTGCATCAGCCACACGATGCCCTCCGGGCCGTCCGGGTCGAAGAGGTCCGTCCCGCTCGAGCGAAGCATCAACTCGTAGGGCGCCATCAGCGCGTCGCCCACCATCACCAGCTTCCAGTGCGGCCCGCAGTCTGCCAGCAGGTTCGGAAGCGGGATGGGGTCCGAGAAGCGCTCCGTCCGGTACACGCGCCCGTAGACGCAGTTGTGGAAGTAGTAGGTCCGGAGCTCCTTGAAGTGCGTGGCCTGCCTCGCCGCGCTGAACAGCCGGTCCACCAGGTGGGCGTGGGGGGTCATGGAGCCGCCCACGTCGAGGAGGAGCAGCACCCGGGTGTCCGGCCGGCGCGGTGGCCGGAGCACCACCTCCAGCTCCCCCGCGTTCCGCGCGGTGGCGTCGATGGTGCCGTCGAGGTCCAGCTCGTCCGCCACGCCCTCGCGGGTGAAGGCCCGCAGCTTCCGCAGCGCCATCCCCATCGCCCGGGTGTCCAGCACCTGGTCGTCGCGGTAGCCGCGGTAGAGGCGGGCGTCCGCCGTCTTCAGCGCGCTCCGGCCGCCCCCCTCGCCCTCGATGCGAAAGCCCGCCGGCGCGCTGGCCATCCCCGCGTGCCCGAACGGCGAGGTCCCCCGCGTGCCGATCCACCGGTTCCCGCCGTCGTGGCGCTCGCGCTGCTCACGCATCCGCCGCTCGAAGAGAGCCTGGAGCGCGGCGGCGTCGAGCGCGTCCAGCGCCGCCGATTCCTCGGCGGTGCGCTCCCGGGGCGGCTTCGCGGCCGCGTCCCGCAGCCACTGCAGGAGCTCCTCGGCAAGGGCCTCCCCCTTCTCCTCGATGCCCTTGAAGTGGGCGAGGAACGCTTGGTCGAACGCGTCGAGGTGCGCCTCGGTGTGCACGCACAGCGCCCGGGCGACGTCGTAGAACCCGTCCAGCGAGCTGTCGTGAAGCCCGGACTCCAGCGCCCGGGCGAGAGCCAGCGCCTCCTGCGCCCCCACCGGGACCTTCCGCCGCCTCAGCTCGTAGAGGAATCCGACGAACACGACTAGTGCTCCGACCGGGGTGTGGTGAGCACGGCGAGGTGGTCGAGACCGAAGCGAGACGGCGCAGACGAGGAGCGAGCAGCGGAGGCGTACGTCGTGGTAGTGAGCCTGGCCGTGCCGCGCTCCTGCGCGGCTCCGCGAGCCTCCCCCTGGTGCGGGGGGCGTCGAGCGGCGGAGCGACGAGGCTGCGCGTCGCAGCGAGAGGATCGGCCGCCGCAGCGATCAGCACACCCCGGTCGGAGCACTAGCTCACCCCCTCGCCCGCCGCGCCCCGGCCGCCTCGGCGAAGGCCTCGAGGTCCTGCTCCTTCTTGAGCAATGCGCCCACGAAGGGGAGCTGGGCCTCGAGCTTCACGTTCTGGATCCCGGCCGCCTGGAGCACTGCAAGCCAGTCCACCAGCTCACCGGTGCTCGGGCGCTTGCGGAGCCGAGTCAGCGAGCGCAGCTGGTAGAAGACCTCCAGCGCCTGGTCCACCAGCGCGTCGTCCAGGGCGGGGTGGTGCACCCGCACGATGCGCTTCATCAGCTCTTGGTCCGGGAAGTCGATGAAGTGGAAGACGCACCGGCGCAGGAAGGCATCGGGCAGCTCCTTCTCGTTGTTGCTGGTGATGACCACCACCGGCCGCTCGGCGGCGACGATCTCCTCGTCGGTCTCCATCACCCGGAAGCGCATCCGATCCAGCTCGTGAAGCAGGTCGTTGGGGAACTCGAGGTCCGCCTTGTCCACCTCGTCGATGAGCAGCACCACCCGGCCCTTCGAGCGGAACGCCTGACCGAGCGGTCCCCAGCGGATGTAGTGCCCCACGTCCTTCACGTCGCCCCCGCC
>DASROG010000243.1:0-4272 GCA_035646995.1 Myxococcaceae bacterium | reverse complement strand
GGGCCGAGGGGACCACCGTGAGCCACAGCCGCCGGGCATCCGGCTGCCGAGCACCTTCCGCCCCGCAGCCCAGCGGCTGTGGCTCACGGTGGTCCCCTCGGCCCCCGCCTTCTCCGGACGGACGGAGATCGACGGAACGCTGGACTCGACGACGGACGTGGTGTGGCTGAACGCCGACGCCCTGGAGGTCGGGCCGGTGGCGGCGCGGGTCGGCACCGAGGAGGTGCGAGCCGAGCCGGTGATGCGCTCCGACCAGCGGGTGGCCCTGCGCTTCCCGCGGACGCTCCCGGCCGGTCCGGTGACGCTCCTGCTCCAGTTCCGGGGAACCCAGTTCACCCAGGAGGACTCCGGCATCTTCCGCCAGCAGAGCGGTGGGGACTGGTACGCCTTCACCCAGTTCGAGGAGACCGACGCGCGCCGCGCCTTCCCCTGCGTGGACGAGCCTTCGGCGAAGATTCCCTGGGAGCTGTCCCTCCGGGTCCCGGCGGGTCTCACCGCGGTCGCCAACACCCCGGTCGCCGCCGAGACGCCGGCCGGCGAGGGGATGAAGGAGGTCCGGTTCCGCCAGACCCGGCCGCTGCCGTCATACCTGGTCGCCTTCGGCGTGGGCCCCTTCGAGATCAGGGAGGCGCGGCCGGCGGGCAGGAAGCGCGTGCCGGTGCGCATCATCGCCCCGCGGGGCCGGGCTCGCGAGTCGGCGTGGGCGGCGCGGACGACGCCGGAGATCCTCGAGGGGCTCGAGGACTACTTCGGCATCGCCTACCCCTACGAGAAGCTGGACGTGCTGGCCATCCCCTTCACCGTGGGGTTCGGGGCGATGGAGAACGTGGGGCTGGTCACCTTCCGGGAAACCCTGGTGCTCACCCGCCCCGAGCAGGACCGCATCGAGCGGCGCCGGGCGTACGTGCTGGTTGCGGCACACGAGTTCGCTCACCAGTGGTTCGGAGACCTGGTCACCGCCGCCTGGTGGGACGACGTCTGGCTCAACGAGGCCTTCGCCACCTGGATGGAGACGAAGGTGATCGAGCGCTGGGCCCCGGCCTGGGGAATGGCCGCCAAGCGCGTGGAGCAGCGGAACGAGGCGGCCGAGGCGGACGCGCTGATCAGCGCACGGGTGGTCCGCCAGCCGGTCCACACCTACGACGACGTGAAGAACGCCTTCGACTCCATCACCTACGAGAAGGGCGCGTCGGTGCTCCGGATGTTCGAGCAGTGGGTCGGGCCGGAGACCTTCCGTCGCGGCATCCAGGGCTACCTCCGGACGCACGCCGACGGGAACGCCACCGCCCGTGACTTCCTGGCCGCCATCTCGGGAGCTGCAGGCCGCGACGTGGCGCCGGCCTTCGCCTCGTTCCTCGATCACCCGGGCGTGCCGCGGGTGCAGGCCAGCGTGCGCTGCGGCGCGGGGGGCGCCGTCCTGGACCTCGCCCAGGATCGCTGGCTGCCGGCGGGCTCCACCGGAGACCGCGCCGGTCTGTGGCAGATCCCGGTGTGCACGCGCTGGAGCACCCGGGGGAAGGAGCAGAGCCGCTGCGTGCTGCTCGACGCGCCCAGGGCGGAGGTGAAGCTCGAGGAGCGCTCCTGTCCCGCCTGGGTCCTGCCCAACGCCGGGTACGCCGGCTACTACCGTCTGCAGCTCGACCCGGCCTGGCGGGCACGGCTGGTCCGCTCGGGGAAGCTGGACGATGCCGAACGGGTAGGGCTGCTCGGTGACACCGACGCGCTGGTCCGGGGAGGGGCCATCCCCCGCTCCGAGGGGCTGCAGCTCGCCGCGCGACACGCGGGGAGCCGGGAGCATCACGTCCTCAAGGCCGCGATCCAGCTGGCCACCGTGCGGGAGGACTTCCTCGCCGGCCGGCTCGGCCCGGCGTACGCGACCTGGGTGCGGAAGGTGTTCGGGCCGCGCGCCCGGGCGCTCGGGTTCCGGCCGAAGCCCGCCGAGGACGACGAGGTCCAGCTGCTCCGGCCCGCGCTCGTCGACTTCGTCGCCCGGCGTGGAGAGGACCCCGCGCTGACCGCCGAGGCCCGGACCCTCACCGAGGCCTGGCTCTCGCAGCCGCGCGCGGTGGCCCCGGAGGTGCGTACCGCGGTGCTCACCACCGCCGGGCAGGTCAGTGGCCGGGACCTCCATCAAGCACTCGCCCAGCGGCTGGACCGCACCGCGGACGTCGACACCCGCGACTGGCTCCTGGAAGGGCTGAGCAGCACCCGCGTTCCGGAGCTGCTCGACGACAACCTGGCCCTCGCCACCTCGGGGCGGCTGAACCCACGGGAGGTCGTCAAGCTGCTCGTCGGCGGAAAGTGGAAGGAGGTGGCCCCGCCGGCGGACTCGACCATCGGCCGCGCGCGGATGCTCGCCGGCGTCGACCGCAACTGGGACACGCTGGTGGCGGTCATGCCCCGGGGCGGGCTGACCCGTTTCCTCTCGCTGGTGGGTGAGTCCTGCAGCGGGGACGAGCGGGCCGAGGCGGAGCGGATCTTCGACTCACGGGCGAGCCGGATGCTCGGGGGCCCCCGCCGGTTCGCCCGGGCCCTGGAGAGGCTCGACCTCTGCATGGCCCAGCGGAGCCGCGAGGTCCCGGATCTGGAGACGTTCTTCGCCCCATCCCATCCTTCGCGTGCCGCCACCGGAGGCTGACCCCGGCAGTCCGTCTCCGGAGCACAGAGCCCTGGCACCGCGCTCGCGTGCCCGGATGGGCGAGCCCAGGAGCGCCCATGCTTCGACGCATTCCAACGGTTCACCGCGCTCTGCCTCGGCACACGACAGCGGATCGCTGCGCATCTCGGCGCGGCCGATGTCGCCGGGACATGGACCTGCTTCCCGCCTCCCTGCTTGCTCCGCCCGGTCCGCGGCCGAGGTGCTGCGGAGCGTGCTGGAGATCGCGGTGTCCGTGGTCCGCTGCGTCAGCCTGCGGCGGCGGCGAGCACCTCACCGACC
This sequence comes from Myxococcaceae bacterium, assembly GCA_035646995.1. Taxonomy (GTDB): domain Bacteria; phylum Myxococcota; class Myxococcia; order Myxococcales; family Myxococcaceae; genus RPRB01. The sequence goes on along the minus strand of DASROG010000243.1, from coordinate 1,334 downwards.
ACCGAGTCGACGTCTGCCTCGGTGCTCCGGTGGTTCACCAGGCACGCCCGGAGCGCGAACCGGCCCCGCACCGTGGCATTGGAGAGGAAGACCCGTCCCCGCCGCACCACCCGCAGGAGCAGCTCCTGGTTGAACCGATCGAGCTCCTCGGCCGACCGGCCCGCTCCGAGGCCCCGGTGGCGGAAGCAGACCGCGCTGAGCGGGACGGGGGCGAGTCGCTCGAGCTCCGGGCGTGCGTCGATCGACGCGGCGAGCCGCTGCGCCAGCGCGAGATCGATCCGGATCGACTCCCGGTAGGCACGGACTCCGTGGTACCGGAGTGAGAGCCAGGGCTTCAGGGCGCGGAAGCGCCGCGACAGCTCGAGCGACTCCTCGAAGAAGGCGAATCGCTCGACCGGGTCCTCGAGCAACGAGCGGGTGTAGTCCCCGGTGTGGGAGAACGCCGCCTGCGCCGCGCGCGCGTCCCTGTAGAGCAGACACCCGCAGTCGAGCGGCTGGTACAGCCACTTGTGCGCGTCGAGCGAGACGGAGTCGGCGAGATCCATGCCCTGGAACGCCTCCGGAACGGCGAGCGCGGCGAGGCCTCCGTACGCTCCGTCCACGTGCATCCAGAGGCGCTGACGCCGGGCCACGTCGGCGATGGAGCGGAGCGGGTCGATGGCGCCGGTGTTGACGGTCCCGGCGCTGGCGACGACGGCGATGGGTCGCCGGCCCGCGAGGATGTCCTGCTCCACCGCGCGCTCGAGCTCGCCGACGTCCATCCGGAACGAGGCATCCACCGGGACGTGGCGGACGGCGGAGTGCCCCAGGCCAAGCAGCGCCGCGGCCCTCGGAACCGACATGTGCACCTCGGAGGAGGCGTAGATGACCCCACCGGGGTGCACTCCGCCGGCGTTGGCCGGCGCGCGTGACTCGCGTGCCATCGCCAGCGCCATGAGGTTGGCCGCGGACCCGCCGCCGGTGAGGCTCCCCACGAATCCGGGGCAACCGACGGCTTCCGCCAGCCACCGCACCACCACCCGCTCGACGGTGACCGCCGCGGGCGCAGAGCGCCACGCGGTGACGTTCTGGTTCAGAACGCTGGCCAGCAGATCCGCCAGGGCGGCGACCGGCTCACCCGAGCCGAGCACGTATCCGAAGAACCGCGGGCCCGGTGGTCTCGACAAGGCCACCACCCGGGTGAGCGCGTCCAGCGCCGCGGGGCCGAGACCGTCCTCCGGGAGCGGGGACTCGAAGGCGGCGCTCACCTCCGCACCGGACGTGTCCGGGAAGGCCCGCGCCTCGGGGAGCCCGGCGAGCGTCGTCGCGGCAAGCTCGACTACCCGGTCGGCCAG
>DASROG010000242.1:0-2309 GCA_035646995.1 Myxococcaceae bacterium | reverse complement strand
AGGCCGAGGGGACGCTGGGGGTCAAGACGCCGGTCGGGGTGATGCGGGTGCCGCTCTCACACGAGGGCACCTTCACCTTGCCCGCGATGCCGGGCATCGCGCTGGGGACGCCACACCTCACGAGCGTCGGGATCGACCGCGCGACGGTGGAGCTGCCGGTGACGCTGACCGGAAAGGGAAGCCTGCCGGTGCCGCTGCAGGCGCTCCAGGCGGCGGTGACAATCGGCGGGTCACGCATCGGCGAGGTGTCGGCGAAGGACCTGGGAACGCTCGAGCCCGGGGCCTCACGTTCGGTCGTGCTGCCGCTCACGGTCCCGTTCTCCGGGGCGCTCGAGGCCGCACGGGCGATGCTCAAGGGCGGCAGCGTCCCCATCGCGCTGGATGGACAGCTGCAGTCCGGACCGGCCCCGGTCCCCTTCTCGCTGAAGACGACGGCGCAGTTCCGGCGCTGAGAGGCGCCGGGTCGTCAGCGCCGTCGCCTGGTGCGGACCTTCCTCCGGCCGGAGGCTGTCGCGGACCGTCTCCCGGACTGCTGAACGCTCAGCCATTCCTCCGGGTACGGCTGAAAATCCCACGCGTGATCGGTCCGATAATCGCCCAGTCCACGAAGCGTGTAGTACTTCGTCATCACGTCGAAGTGACTCTCCGCGGAGAGAGTCCGGACCAGACGGGCCGGTTGCTTCAGTAGCCGCCGGACCTCGTCGCCCATCGGTCCGGCGAGACACAGCAGGTCCAGACCCTCGGCATCGACCCAGAGCTCGTGGACAAGACACGCCATGGGCCGTGGAGTCTAGCGCGCTGCCAGGTACTTCACCCGGGCCCCGGCCCGCGTCGAGCGCATCGCGACGTCCGTCGGCGGGTCAGGACTCCTCGTGGAGGAACGGCTTCTTCCCCGGGCCGTAGTCGGCACTCGCCTGCCCCGAGCCGCGGAGGAGCCAGCGGAAGGTGAGGAGCCCGTCCACGCCCACCGGGCCGCGGGCGTGCAGCTTCCCGGTGCCGATGCCCACCTCGCCGCCGAGGCCGAAGCGGTAGCCGTCGGCGAAGCGGGTGCTCGCGTCGTGGAACACGCAGGCCGCGTCCACCTCGGCGAGGAAGCGTTCCGCGGCAGCCCGGTCCTCGGCGACGATGGCCTCGGTGTGCTGCGAGCCGTGCCGGGCGATGTGGGCCAGCGCGCCATCGAGGTCGTCGACGCGGGCCACGGCGAGGACCAGGGCACCGTACTCGGCATCCCAGTCGGCCTCGGTCGCGGCCTTCATGTCCGGGTATCGGGCCCGCGTCGGCGCGTCTCCCCGGAGCTCGACGCCCGCCGACCGGAGCGCGGCCACGCTCGCGTCCAGCGCCGCCTCGGCTCCGGTCTCCCAGAGCAGCGTCTCGACCGCGTTGCAGGCCGCCGGATACGTGACCTTGCTGTCCTGGAGGATGCGGGACGCCTTCGTCGGGTCCGCCGAGCGATGGAGGAAGACGTGGCACACGCCCTCGGCGTGGGCGAGCACCGGGATGCGGCTGCGGGCGCGGACGTGCTCGACGAACTCCTTGCCCCCGCGAGCAACCACCAGGTCCACGCCCTTCTCCAGTCCGAGCAGCGCCTCCACCTCGGACCGGTCGTCGAGCAGCTGCACGGCGTCCCCAGGAAGCCCGGTGCCCTCCAGCGCGCCGCGCACCACCCCCGTGAGCGCACGGTTGGACTCCACGGCCTCGCGGCCACCCTTGAGGAGCACCGAGTTCCCGGACCGGAGCGCGAGCGAGGCGATCTGCACCAGCGCGTCGGGGCGGGACTCGAAGACGACCGCGAGAACGCCGAGCGGACACCTTTCCTGTGTCAGGACGAGCCCCTCGTCGAGCTTCCGCCGCGCGAGAACCATCCCCAGCGGATCCGCCCTCGCTGCCAGCTGCCGCGCGCCGTCGGCCAGCGTGTCGAGCTTCGCCGCGTCCAGCCTCAACCGCTTCACCAGCGGCGTGGCGAGCCCGGCCGCCGCCGCGAGATCGCGCGTGTTCGCCTCCAGCACGCGCGCCCGCACCGCTGGATCGACCAGCGCGGACGCGAGCCGCTCCAGCGCGCTGGTCCGCGCTTCGGCAGGAGCCCGCGCCAGGCGTCCTCCGGCCTCGGTGGCACGCTGCACCCGTTCGGCGACCGCGCTCTCAGTCATGACCCCAGCACCAGGTTGTCCCGGGTGACGAGCGCGTCATAGCCTCGCCAGCCGAGCACGTCCTCGATCTCCTCGCTGTGCCGGCCGAGCAGCGCGCGGCAGGCCCGGGCGTCGTAGTTGACCAGCCCCCGGCCCCGCACCCGGCCCGAGGTGTCCCGGACC
>DASROG010000241.1:0-2846 GCA_035646995.1 Myxococcaceae bacterium | reverse complement strand
CCCGAGACCACTCGACTTGCGTCGGGGCGGCTGGCCCAGCACTGGCATCTTCACTGACATCGTTGCCCGTCCGCCTCCAAGCTCACTCGTCGCCGTCGTCGCGAAGCGAGAACTCCTTCATCTTCGTCTGCAGCGACTTCCGGCTGATCTGCAAGAGCTTCGCCGCGCGCGTCACGTTGCCGCCCGTCTCCTCGAGCGCGCGGGTGATGATCTCCTTCTCCAGCTCGGCGCTGCGCTGCCTGACGATGTCCTTCAGGCCCGTCTCCCCCGCGGGCACCGGGAGCGTTCCCGGCGCCGGCGCGGGGCCTGGCAGCGGCGTCGCAGTGCCCGGAGCCCTCAGGTGCTGAGGCAGATCCGCCGCACCGATCAGCGGCCCGTCCGCGAAGAGGAGGGTGCGCTCGATCAGGTTCTCAAGCTCCCGGATGTTGCCAGGCCAGGCGTAGGCCTGGACCAGGGTGAGCGCCTCGTCGGTCATCCCCTCGATCCGCTTGTTCAGCCGACGGTTGTACTTGTCCACGAAGTGACGCACCAGCGTGGGGATGTCGCTCGGCCGCTCTCTGAGCGGGGGGAGGCTGATGGGCACGACCGCCAGCCGGTAATACAGGTCCTTCCGGAATCGCCCGGCCTCGATCTCGGCGTTGAGGTCCCGGTTGGTCGCCGCGATGAGCCGGACGTCCACGCGGGTGGTCTTGATCCCGCCCACCCGCTCGAACTCGGATTCCTGGAGCGCCCGGAGGAGCTTCACCTGCATCTCGACCGGGATCTCCCCGATCTCGTCCAGGAACAGCGTGCCACCGTCCGCGAGCTCGAACCGGCCGGGCTTCGAGGTCACCGCTCCGGTGAAGGCGCCTCGCTCGTAACCGAAGAGCTCGGACTCGATGAGGTCGCGCGGGATGGCCGCGCAGTTGATGCGGATGAAGGGCTTGTCCCGCCGCGAGCTTCCCTCGTGGAGCGCGGTGGCGATCAGCTCCTTGCCGGTGCCGCTCTCCCCGGTGATCAGGACCGTGGACGGGGTGTCCGCAACCTTGTCGATGATCCGGAGCACGTCCTGCATCTGGGGAGATTCGCCGACCAGGGATGGGCGGCCGTGCTCGCCGCGGGCGTTTCGCCGCGCCGACTCGTGCGTCCGGATGGCCTTGGCGATGACGTTGCTGAGCTCGCGCTGGTCGAACGGCTTGGTGACGTAGTCGAAGGCGCCGAGCTTGATCGCCTCGACCGCCGAGTCGACGGTCCCGTGGGCGGTGATGATGATGACCGGCACCTCGGGGTCGGCAGCGTTGACCGCCCGGAGCACTTCCATCCCCCCGAGCTTGGGCATCACCAGGTCGGTGATCACCGCGTCCGCGCCGTTCTTCTGGAACTCGGCCATTCCCATCTCGCCATCCTCGGCGATGGTGACGTCGTAGCCGTCACGGCGGAGCAGCGCGGCGAGAACCTTGCGGAGGTTCGCCTCGTCGTCGATGACCAGAACCTTTGCCATGTGTGGCGAGCCGGGCACGATGCGGGGAGAGCGCATGCCAGGTCAAGAGGAGCCACCGAGCCCGTCGGTGCTCGCGCCTAGAGTGTTCCGCCGCCCGTGACCGACGCCACAGCACCAGCCAGGAGCTCGGGCCGGGGCGCCACGCTGGTGGCGCTGGGAATCCTCGCCTCGCGGCTGATGGGCCTGGTCCGCCAGCGGGTCTTCGCCCACTACCTGAGCACCTCGGCGCTCGCCGGCGCCTTCACCGCCGCGCTCCGCATCCCCAACGTCCTGCAGAACCTCTTCGGGGAGGGCGTACTCTCCGCCTCCTTCATCCCGGTCTACGCCCGGCTCCTCGGCGAGGGCCGGCGCGAGGACGCCGACCGGGTGGCCAGCGCGGTGTTCGGGCTCCTGTCGCTGCTGGTGGCGGTGCTGGTGGCCCTGGGCATCTTCGCCGCCCCGTGGATCGTCGGCGTGGTGGTGGGGGGCTTCGCCGAGACCGGGCCGGCCGCCTTCGCGAAGGCGGTGCAGCTGACCCGCATCCTCTTCCCGAGCACCGGGCTCCTGGTGCTCTCGGCCTGGTGCCTGGGGGTGCTCAACAGCCACCGGAAGTTCTTCCTCTCCTACGCCGCGCCGGTGGTGTGGAACCTGGCGCAGATCGCCGTCCTGGTCGTCGCCGGACCGAAGGTGGACGAGGACCGGCTGACCACCCTCCTCGCCTGGGGCGTGGTCGCAGGGAGCGCTCTCCAGTTCGCCATCCAGCTGCCGGTGCTCTGGCCGCTCCTGGGACGGTTCCAGCCGTCGCTCGACACCACCAGCGCCGCGATGCGGGCCGTGCTCCGGGGCTTCGTCCCCATCCTCGTCGCGCGGGGGGTGGTGCAGGTCAGCGCGCTGGTGGACACCTATTACGCCTCGCTCATCTCCCCGGAGACGGTCGCGGTCCTGGGCTACACCCAGCTCCTGGCGCTGCTCCCGGTGTCGCTCTTCGGGATGTCGGTCTCGGCCGCCGAGCTGCCCGAGCTCGCGCGCGAGACCGCGCTCGGGCACGAGGCCTCCGAGCGGCTCCGCCAGCGCCTCGACCGCGGCCTCGAGCGGATCGCCTTCTTCGTCGTCCCCTCGGCGGTGGCCTTCCTCGTCCTGGGGGACGTGCTCGGCGGGCTCCTGTTCCAGACCGGCCGCTTCGACGCCGCGGACACCCGCTGGCTCTGGTACCTCCTGATGGGCTCGGCCGTGGGACTGGTGGCCGGGACGCTGGGACGCCTGTATGCCTCGGCGTTCTACGCGCTCCAGGACGCACGGACGCCGCTCGCCTTCGCGTCCCTGCGGGTGGTGCTCTCGGCCATGCTGGCGTACGTCTCGGTGCGCTACGGCCCGGGGTGGTTCGGGG
>DASROG010000240.1:0-5232 GCA_035646995.1 Myxococcaceae bacterium | reverse complement strand
CCTGCTCGGGGCGCGCCGTGCCGTGGACCGGCTGGGCCTGGTCTTCCTCGACGGGCATTCGGACTTTGCCGCCCCTGAACGTTCGGGCACGCACGGGGCGGCGGGGATGGACCTCGCGCTGGCCGTCGGCCGTGGGCCTCCCCTCCTCTCGGCCCTCGCGCCCGGCGGACCGCTGGTCGACCCGGGCTCGGTGGTGCACCTCGGAATGCGCGAGGAGGACCCCCAGCTCCGCACCTCCGGCATCCCGGTGCTGGACCTCGCGGAGATCGAGCGGCGCGGGCCCCGCGCCACGGCCGGAGAGGCGCTGGACCGGATGGACGCCCGACCGGGCTTCTGGATCCACGTGGACGCCGACGTCCTGGACGACACGGTGATGCCGGCAGTGGACTCGCGCGTACCGGGCGGACTGTCGTACGAGGCGCTGGTGGAGATGCTCCGCTCACTGCTTGCCTCGCCCCGCGCGCTCGGGGTCGAGCTCACCATCTACGACCCGGACCGCGACCCGGAGGGCACCGTGGGCCGGGCCTTCACGTCCACGCTGGTGGAGGCACTTCGACCGTGAACCACGACGCACGCGCCTGGGCCGAGGGGCACCGAGCCTACTTCGAGGACCAGCTCCGAACCCTGGTCGAGCTGCCCACCATCAGCATGGATCCGGCGCGTGGACCCGAGGCCGAGGCCTGCGCCGAGGCGGCGCTCGCGCTGATCCGCCACTTCGGAGGAACGGCGACGCTGCTCCGCGTGGGAGGCAAGCCCTACGTCCACGGCCGCTTCGGCGACCCGGACTGTCCCTCGGTGCTGGTCTACAACCATCTGGACGTGCAGCCCGCCGACGAGCCCGAGTGGAAGGGCGAGCCGTTCCGGATGCGCATCGACGGCGAGCGCTACCTCGGCCGCGGCACCACCGACGACAAGGGCCCGGCCCTGACCTGCCTCCTGACCATCGCCCATGCGGTCCGGCGGGGCTCGCCGCTCGGCTTCCAGCTGCTCTGGGAGTTAGAGGAGGAGGTGGGGAGTCCCCATTTCTCCGAGCTGATGCGCGAGCACCGGGCGGCGATCGGCGACGTGCGGGCAGTGCTGGTCTCGGACACGCTCTGGGTCTCGGCGGAGCAGCCGTCGATGGACGTGGGCCTGCGCGGGTTCCAGGGCCTGCTCCTCAAGCTGCGCACCGCGGAGGTGGACGCCCACTCGGGCGTGGTGGGCGGCGGCGGTCCCAATCCCCTCGCCGGGCTGGTCCGCGTCCTGGCCGCCTGCTTCGACGCGAGCACCGGGCGCATCCTGATCCCCGGCGTCCTCGAGGACGTCGCCCCGGTGAGCGACGCGGAGATGGACCTCTACGTCCGGAGCGGCTTCGACGTTGAGCGTTTCCAGAGCACGTACGGGTTCCGCCGGCTGCTGGCGAGCACTCCGCGGGAGATGCTCCGGCGGCTCTGGACCGGGCCCACCTTCGAGCTCCACGGCATCTCCGGTGGCTACCAGGGCCCGGGGATCAAGAGCATCGTCCCCGCCTGGGCCGAGGCCAAGGTGAGCCTGCGGCTCGTCCCCAACCAGTCGCCGGCGAAGGTGGTCGAGTCCATCCGGCGGTTCGTCGCCGAGCTTGACCCGCTGGTGGAGGTGGTGTCGCTCGGGTCGGCGCCGGCATTCGTCACCTCCGTCGACGCCCCGGAGTGCAAGGCGATGGACCGTGCCGCGGAGCGGGTGCTCGGGAAAGGGCTGGCCCTGACGCGCGGGGGCGGCTCCATCCCCGCGGTGGCGATCATGGCCGAGGTCCTCCGCGCGCCCGTGCTGCTGATGGGACTGAGCCTGCCCGAGCACGGCTACCACGCACCCAACGAGTTCTTCGACTGGACGCAGGCCCGGCGCGGCGTCGAGCTGTACGCGTCGTGGTTCGAGGAGCTGGAGCGGTAGCCCGCGCGCTGAGGCGGGCCGCAGTGATGGCGCGGGCTACTCCGCCGCGAGCGCGGTGACCGGATCCACGCGAGTTGCCCTGCGGACCGGAAGGAGCGTCGCGAGCACCGCAGCCACTGCGAGCACCAGGCCCGACGCCAAGAGGGCGAACGGATCCGCGGGGCGCACGCCATAGAGGAACGTGGTGAGCAGCCGAGCCGTGGCCAGCGCTCCGACAAGGCCGAGCGCGAGCCCGACGCCGACCATCCGGACGCTCTCACTCGCGACCAGCCTGGCGATGCGCCCAGCATCGGCGCCAACCGCCATGCGGACCCCGATCTCCTTGGTCCGCTGCCGGACCGAGTACGCGACCACGCCATAGAGCCCGACCGCCGCGAGGACCAGGGCCAGGAAGGCAAAGGTGGCCACTAGTACCAGCGCGAAGCGGCGCTCGGCGACGGAGGCCGAGAGGAACGACTCGTAGGGCCGGAGCGCGAAGATGGGCACGCCGGCGTCCACCGCCTGGAGCGCCGTGGAGACCTGACGGCTCACCTCGGCAAAGGGAACGGCCGACCGGACGACGTAGGTCATTCCCTCGGACGGCTGCTGGTCGGCCGGGAAGTACATGACCGCCGACGGCGGCTTGTCGAGTCCGAACTCGCGAACGTCGCCGACCACGCCCACGATGGTTGCCCATTCGGTCTGGGGGGAGACGAGTCTGAGCCGCCGGCCCAGAGCGTCACCGCCCGGGAAGTAGCTCCGGACGAAGGACTCGTTGACCACCACCACGGCAGGCGCGCCGGAGCGGTCCGTCGCCTCGATGCGGCGTCCCCGGAGCAGAGGGATGCGAAGCGTCTCGAAGAATCCTGGGGTGACCACGCGGTGCTCGACGATCGGCTTGTCGGCCGAACGGTCGTCGGATTCGCCCTCGACGGTGAGGAGGCGGTCCGTGCGATCGCCCGAGAGAGGTAGCATGCTGATCCCCCCGACCGACTGCGCACCCGGAACGGTGTGGAGCGCCGTGACCGCCCGCTCCACGTAGCCGCGCCACAGCGCCTGCGCCCGATCCGTCTCCGTGCCCGACGGGGTGGGCACGACGGCCTGGACGGTCAGCACCCCGTCCGCCCGGAATCCGGGATCGACCCCCAGGGTGTTCACGAAGCTTCGGAGCAACAGGGAAGCCGAGCAGAGAAGCACCAGGGCGAGGCCCACGTCCGCCATCACCAGGATCCGACGCAGCCTCCGGGCGTGGGGCCGCATGGAGCCTGAGCCCCGCAGGGTACCCTCGAGGTCGAGGTCGGACGCGGATAGTGCCGGCACGAGGCCGAAGAGGACTCCGCTGGCGATGGAGAGCCCGAACGAGAAGGCAAAGACCGGGAGATCGGGACGGATCGCCTGCGCTCGAGGCAGGGCATCCGGCGCGAGCGAGAGCAGCGCCGAGGTGCTGAGCGCCGAGAGGAGAAGGCCGAGGAGTCCCGCCACGACCGCGAGCACCAGGCTCTCCACCAGGAGCTTGCGAACCAGCACCGAACGTCCGGCGCCCAGGGCCGAGCGGATCGCCAGCTCTCGCTGCCGCGCGGTGGCCCGGGCGAGCATGAGGTTCCCCACGTTGAAGCAGGCGATCAGCAGCACCAGCGCCACCGCGCCGAAGAGCAGCACCAGGGTCGGCCGGACCGAGCGGACCAGGTCCTGGTGCATCGGGATCGGCGCGAAGACGAAGGAAAACGACGCGTAGGCTTCCGGGTGGTCGGCGATGGCCCGGCGCCCGGCCTCGGCCAGCTCCCGGCGTGCGCCATCGAGCGTTGCCTCCGGGGCGAGCCGGCCGACCACTGCGAGGAAATGCCAGTTCCTCGCCTGCGGCTCGAGCTGCCTGGGTTCGAAGGAGAGCGGCACCCAGGCATCGCAGAGCTCGGGGAGCTCGATGCCCGAGGGGAGCACGCCCACGATCACGTGGGGCTCGCCCTCGAGCTGGACCGTGCGTCCCAGCGCAGCCGGATCTCCGCCGAAGCGGCGGAGCCACAGGGCATGCGAGAGCACCACCCGGCGGTGCTGGCCCTGCTGCTCCTCGTCGGCGGAGAACCAGCGCCCGACGGCAGTGTTCAGTCCCAGGACTGGAAGGAGCGACGCCGTGCCGTAGCCCAGGCGAACGTGCTCGGGTGCACCTTCGCCGGCGAGTGATGCACTTCCCGATGCCCAGGCCGCCTTCGTCTTCACCGAGGGCGCCGGGACGAGGTCCTCCCTGAAGTTCAGCGCCGAGAGCGGAGCTACCCCCGGGCCGCGCTGTGGCGACATGCGGTAGATGCGGACCAGCCGTTCAGGCTGCGGATACGGCAAGGGACGGAGCAGCACCCCGCGCATCACGGTGAACAGCGCGGTGTTCGCGCCGAGGGCAAGCGCCATCGGCAGCACCACCGCCGCGACGAAGGCCGGCGAGCGGACGAACAGCCGCAGCGCTTCGCGGAATTCTCGGTCCAGCCCCTTCATGAGCCCGGCCGGAGGAGCCAGAACCGTGCCAGGCCTTGCAGGCGGCCCGGCGGCCCCTGGAGGACCGGTCGTGGGATTTGCGTCCCAGGATCGGGCGCCCAGGAGGGTCCGCAGGGGCGGGGATCAGCGCCGCTCGATGCGCGTGGCGCCCGACAGACGGCGGTGTGCCTCGAGCGCCCGTTCGAGCGCCGAGTCGAGTTCGAGCCGCTCGGTGCGGCGCATCCGGTGCTCGAGCCGTGGGGCCGGGACCCGGAGCACTCCCGCCTTCCGGTCGATGCGCGGCTCGATGCGCCCCACCAGCCGGTCGCCCCAGAGCACGGGGAGCACGTAGTAGCCGTGCTTGCGCGACTTCTCGGGGACGTACACCTCCCAGACGTAGTCGAAGTCGAAGAGCTGCCGGAGCAGCTCGCGGTCCCACACCAGCGGATCGAGAGGAGCGAGCAGCGCCACCTCCCGGCTGCGGAGCGCACCCCCGCGGAGGAACCGCGCATCCGCACCGAGCATGTAGCGCTCGTCCCGGACGCCCTCCACCCGGACTCGGCGGAGCGTGCCGTCGGCGACCATGGCCTCGGTCAGCCGAGCGCGCTCGCGTGCCGGAACCGTTCCGGACCAGATCTCCGCCCCTGCGCGGAGCCCGAGCAGTCCCACCCCGCGGAAGCGACTGAGCAGCTGGTGGCGGCGCACCTCCTCGTCCGGGAGCCGGGTGTCGAGCAGCGCCGGGGGGAAGAGGCGCTCCATCCGGTCGTACACCCGCACGTTGCCCTCCCGGCGGGCGATGCCGATCTGGCCCGTACGGAAGAGCCCGTAGAGCACCGCGCGCGGCACCGTCACGTGCCCCCAGCCCCACTGGAGTCGTGCCCC
>DASROG010000239.1:0-7457 GCA_035646995.1 Myxococcaceae bacterium | reverse complement strand
CCCTCGTCCACGGTGGAGAGCTCCACCACCTTGTAGTGCAGGGCCTCCGGTCCGGGGGGAGGCTTCCCGGCGCTCTTGTGCTTGCCCTTGCGCGCTCGGGTCACGAGTTCAGGAGCTCGGCGGCTTCCACCGCGTGGTAGGTGAGGATCAGGTCGGCACCGGCCCGCTTGATGGAGGTGAGCACCTCCATCATCACCCGTGGTCCGTCGATCCATCCGTTCGCCGCCGCGGCCTTCACCATCGCGTACTCACCGGAGACGTTGTACGCCGCGACGGGGACATCGAACCGCTCCTTCACCCGGGCGATGACGTCGAGGTAGCTGAGCGCCGGCTTGACCATCACCAGATCCGCCCCCTCCTCGAGGTCGAGCGCGACTTCCTTGAGCGCCTCGCGGACGTTGCCTGGGTCCATCTGGTAGCCGCGGCGGTCCCCGAACTGGGGCGTGCTCTGCGCCGCCTCCCGGAATGGCCCGTAGAAGCCCGAGGCGTACTTCGCCGCATAGCTGAGGATGGGGGTGCGAGAGAGGCCGTCCCCGTCGAGCGCGCTCCGGATCGCGTTCACCCGGCCGTCCATCATGTCGGAGGGGGCCACGATGTCCGCCCCCGCCCTGGCACAGGACACCGCCATCTGCGCCAGCAGGGGAAGGCTCTGGTCGTTGTCGACCTCGCCCCCGTGGATGACGCCGCAGTGGCCGTGGTCGGTGTACTCGCAGAGGCAGATGTCGGCGATCAGCTGCAGCTCCGGGACCGAGTCCTTCAGCGCCCGGAGCGCCTTCTGGACGATGCCGTCCTCGGCCCAGGCCCCGCTGCCGCGCGGGTCCTTGTGACCGGGGATGCCGAAGAGGATGACGCTCGGGACCCCCACCGCCCGCGCGCGCTTTGCCTCCTCCACCGCAAGGTCCACCGAGAGGTTGTCGATCCCGGGCATCGAGGGGACCGGCTTTCGCACCCCGCGGCCTTCCACGACGAAGAGCGGATAGATGAAGTCGGAAGGGCGCAGGTCGGTCTCGCGCACCATGCGCCGGAGCGCCTCGGTGCGGCGCAGTCGCCGGGGACGGTGGATGGGAAAGGCCATACCTTGGGGTGCTCCGTTCTACCGCGACAGCATAGCCGGGGCATCAAAGGAGCGCTTCATGCCCACCAGCTTCTCCTGGACCGAGATCGGCGTCGACCCGGCCCGGGTCCGCGTGATCCGGGACGCGCCGCTGCCCTCCCGGGGCGAGTACGTCCTCTACTGGTGCATGGTGAACCAGCGCGTCCCCCACAACCACGCGCTGGAGACGGCGATCGCCCTGGGGAACAGGCTCGGGCTCCCGGTCGTCTGCTACCACGCGCTCCGACCGGACTACCCGCACGCCTCGGACCGGCTGCACGCCTTCGTGCTCCAGGGACTGGACGAGCTGGGAGCGGCGATGCGCGCCCGGGGCGTGCCCTACTGGCTGGAGCTCCCGCGGAACACCGGGCAGCACGTGCCCCGGCTGGGTCGGCTGGGGAAGCGGGCGGCGGCGGTGGTCTCGGACTGGTTCCCCTCCTTCATCATCCCCGGCCACCTGCGGGGCGCGGCGAAGGCCCTCGACGTGCCCCTGGTGGCCGTGGACGCCTCTTGCGTGGTGCCGATGCAGCGCATCCCGGAGAAGCAGGTGGGGGCCTACACGCTCCGCCCGAAGCTCCGGAAGCTGTGGCCCGAGTACCTGGGAAAGCGGCTCCGGGACCTCGACCCCGCGCACGCCCGGGCCGCGGAGCGGGTGGACCTGGGCTTCACCCCCGAGCGGCACCCGGGGCGGCTCCTGGGCCAGCTCGACGCCTTCGACATCGACCACTCGGTGCCCCCGGTGAGGAGTCGTCCGGGAGGACGGGCCGTGGCGCTGGAGTCGCTGCGGTTCTTCGTCCGCGACCAGGTCGCGCTCTTCGACGACGCCCGGAACGAGCCGGGGCAGCGAGGCCAGTCGGGGATCTCGCCGGCGCTCCACTGGGGGCTCCTCTTCGCCGGAGAGGTGGCCCAGGCGTGCATCGAGGCGCACGGGCCGAGCCAGCCGGGGGTGGCGTCCTTCCTCGAGGAGCTGCTGGTCCGCCGGGAGCTGGGCTTCAACTACTGCCTGCACACTCCGGTGCACGCTCAGCTGCTCTTCACCTCCCTGCCCCGCTGGGCACAGCAGACGCTGGACGCCCATGCGAAGGACCGCCGCGAGCACCTCTATACCCTCGAGCAGCTGGATCGCGGGGAGACGGCCGACCCGCTGTGGAACGCGGCCCAGCGCGAGCTGCGCGAGGACGGCCGGATCCACGGCTACCTCCGGATGCTCTGGGGGAAGAAGATCCTCGAGTGGAGCCCGTCACCGGACGAGGCGCTGAGGCGGCTGGCGCACCTCAATGACCGTTACGCGCTCGACGGTCGGGACGCGGTCAGCGTGGCCAACTTCATGTGGGTGCTGGGGTTGCACGACAGGCCCTTCCAGGAACGCCCCGTCCTCGGCAAGGTTCGGCCGATGAGCTCGCAGAGAACCGCGGAGAAGGTCGACCTCGGACCCTACCTCGCCCGCTACGGTGGACCGGACGCGGCGGGGATGAAGCTCCCGAGGCGACGGAAGGCCGCGGCACCCGGTGGATCGGAAGGAGCCTGAACGACGATGGGCAAGATCGACTTCCACGTGGCGCACACGCTCACGCTGGCCGAGGCGAAGAAGCGGATCGAGAAGCTGACCCAGCACTGGGCGAAGCACGGCATCCAGTCCACGTGGTCCGGCGACGAGGCGAAGCTGCACGGGAAGGTGATGGGGATCAAGCTCGATGCCGTGCTGCGGGTGACGGAGAAGACTGTCGGCGGCGAGGCCAACGACCCGGGGCTGCTCCTTCGAGGACAGGCGAAGAAGTACCTGACTCACAAGTTCGAGACCTGGCTCGACCCGAAGAAGTCCGTCGAGGAGCTGGAGAAGGCCTGAGCCGTCCCGGGCGGCGCTGGGCCGGGGAACGCCGGCCGGTCGGGATCCGGCGGCTGCGGTGGGTCCGGCCGGCCTGCGCGGACTTGCCACGCTCCAGAGAGCCGCAGCGGCACGCGCTGCAGCAGGCACGCACGAGCCGCGCGCCGGACCATCTCGGGTCGCGGGTGGCGTCGAGCATCGCACCGGCCTCCGCGAGCGCCCGGCCGTCGGCAACCCCGCTCGGGACCGGTGTCCCCGTGAACATGTCCGCTCGGCGGTTCCCTCGGCCCGTGCCAGTCCCTCCGGTCCGCTCCTCTCCCGCCGTTGCGCTAGGGTCCCCTCGCGATGCGTGACACCCGGATGAGCCTGGCCAGCTTCGAGCGACTCGCCGCCCGCGGGAACCTCGTGCCGGTGTGGCGCGAGCTCCCCGGGGACACCGAGACGCCGGTCAGCGCCTTCCTCAAGCTCCCCACCCCCTCCCACGCCTTCCTCCTCGAGTCGGTACAGGGTGGCGAGCGGTGGGGCCGGTACTCGTTTCTCGGCGACGAGCCCGTCGCGCTCGTCCGCCAGGGTCCGGACGGCACCGTGCTGGAGCAAACCGGGTCACGCACCTTCGAGGACCAGCTGCCGCCGCTCGATGCGCTCCGCGAGCTGATGTACGCGTTCGAGTTCGTGCGGCCGGAGGGCGCTCCTCCCTTCGTGGGGGGTCTGGTGGGCTACCTCGGCCACGGCGCCGTGCGGTGGTTCGAGCCCCGGGTCCCGCAGCGGCACGGGCCCGATCCCGACTTCCCCGACGGCGAGTGGATGCTGGTCGACCGCTGCGCGGTGTTCGACAACCTGAGCCACCGGCTGCGGATCTGGGCCTCCGTCCACCTGCCGCTCCACGCCAGCGTCGAGGAGGCCTACCGCTCGGCGATGCAGCGGGCGGACGCGCTCGCCGAGGCCCTGCAGCGGCCGCTCTCGCCGGCCTCTCCCTTGCCGACGCTGGGAAGCCTCGAGGAGGGCTGGGACCGCGCCGGGTTCGAGGCCGCGGTCGCCCGGGCCCGGGAGTACATCGCCGCCGGCGACTGCTACCAGGTGGTGCTCTCGCGCCGCCTCACCGGCGACTACCAGGGAGACCCCTTCGGGCTGTACCGGGCCCTCCGCCGCGTCTCCCCCACCCCGTACCTCTTCTTCCTCCGCTTCGGCGAGCGGGCGCTGGCCGGGGCCTCGCCCGAGCTCCTGGTCCGCCTCTCGGGCGAGACGGTGACCGTCCGTCCCATCGCCGGCACCCGGAAGCGCGGGGACACGCCCGAGGAGGACGCCGCGCTCGAGGCCGAGCTCAAGGCCGACCCCAAGGAACGTGCCGAGCACGTGATGCTGGTGGACCTCGGACGCAACGACGTCGGCCGGGTCAGCCGCCCCGGCACGGTGAAGGTGGAGGAGCGCGAGGTCATCGAGCGATACAGCCACGTGATGCACATGGTCAGCCAGGTCTCGGGCACGCTCGACCCGGGGCTCGACGCCTGGGACGTCATCACCGCCTCGTTCCCCGCCGGCACGGTGAGCGGCGCACCCAAGGTGCGTGCCCTGGAGATCATCGACGAGCTGGAGCCGATCTCGCGCGGCCCCTACGCCGGCGCCGCCGGCTATGTCGGCTTCGACGGAGACATGGACCTGGCGATCATCATCCGCAGCGTCGCCCTCAGCGGGCGCCGGCTGCGCTTCCAGGCCGGGGCGGGCATCGTGCACGACAGCACGCCCGAGGCCGAGTACCAGGAGACCGCGCACAAGCTCCGGGCCGCGCTGGTGGCCATCGCCGGAGACGAGGGGGGCCAGTGATCCTCGTCGTCGACAATTACGACTCGTTCACCTTCAACCTGGTCCAGGCGATCCAGTCGCTGGGGGCCGAGGTGGAGGTGCACCGGAACGACGAGATCTCCGTGGACGACGTTCGCGCCCTGAGCCCCGAGGCAGTCGTCCTCAGCCCCGGGCCCTGCACCCCGGCCGAGGCGGGCGTGTCGGTCCCGCTCGTCCGGGCGCTCAGCGGCTCGGTGCCCATCCTGGGGGTATGCCTCGGACATCAGTCCATCGGCGCGGCGTTCGGCGGCGTGGTGCGGCGTGCAGGCCGGGTGGTGCACGGCAAGACCTCGCCCGTCTCGCACGAGGGCACCGGCCTCTTCTCCGGGCTGCCACGGCCGTTCCCCGTCGGGCGGTACCATTCCCTGGTCGTGGACCGGCCCACGCTCCCCGACGTGCTGGAGGTCACCGCGGTCTCCGCCGACGACGGGGAGGTGATGGCGCTCCGGCACCGGAGCCACCCCACGGTGGGTGTCCAGTTCCATCCCGAGAGCGTCCTCACCCCGGACGGCCCGGCGCTGCTCAAGAACTTCCTCCAGGGACGGCTCGGTCCATGAAGGCGGTCCTCCAGAAGCTGGTGGATCGGGTGGACCTCTCGCCGGCGGAGGTCGAGGCGGCGTTCGAGGCCATCTTCCAGGGCGAGGCGACCCCGGCGCAGATGGGCGCCTTCCTCATCGGGCTGCGGATGAAGGGGGAGACCCCGGCGGAGATCGCCGCCGCGGCCACGGTGATGCGGCGCCGCGCGACGCTGGTCCGTGTCCCTCCCGGCCGGGTGGTGCTGGATACCTGTGGAACCGGAGGCGATGGCGCCGGGACGTTCAACATCTCCACCGCCGCGGCGCTGGTCGTCGCCGGGGCCGGCGTCACCGTGGCCAAGCACGGCAATCGGAGCGTCTCCTCCCAGAGCGGCAGCGCCGACCTCCTCACCGCCTGCGGGGTGGCGGTGGATGCGCCGGTGGAGGTCGTCGAGCGGTGCCTGGCCGAGGTGCGAATCGGCTTCCTCTACGCGCCGGCGCTCCACGGAGCGATGCGCCACGTGGGTCCCGTCCGTCGTGAGGTCGGGGTCCGGAGCATCTTCAACCTCCTCGGCCCCCTGGCCAATCCGGCGCGAGCGCCGCGCCAGCTCCTGGGGGTCTACTCCTCCGCACTGGTCCCGGTGGTGGCCGAGACCCTTGCCCGCCTCGGGACGGAGCGGGCCCTGGTGGTGCACGGCCTGGAGGGCCTCGACGAGATCTCTCCCAGCGGACCCACCCGGGCGGCATGGGTGGAGGCGGGCCACGTGCGGGAGGTCGTGGTCCAGCCCGAGGACGGCGGTCTGAAGCCGGTCCCGCGCGGGGCCATCCAGGGCGGGACGCCCGAGGACAACGCGCGGCTCCTGGCGGACCTCCTCGGCGGGCGCGCCGGTCCAATCCGGGACGCGGTGATCCTGAACGCGGGGGCCGCGCTCTGGGTCGCGGACGCGGTGGAGACGCTCGCCGAGGGAGTTCTCCGCGCTGCGGAGAGCATCGACTCCGGTGCTGCACGCACCCGGCTGGAGCGCCTGGTGGCCCTGACCCGGGCGGGCGTGGCGGCGTGAGCCGGCGAGGCGGCGAGGGACCGGCCTGGAGGCCACCGCAGGGGATGCTCGGGCATCTGGTGTCGGTGGCCACCGAGGACCTCGCCCGTCTCAAGCGCGAGCGCCCGGGGCTCCTCGCCGAGGTGGCCAGCAGACCGCGCCGCCCTCGCCGGTTCGAGGCCGCCCTGAGCTCGGGCGCCGGATTCCCGCTCATCTGCGAGGTGAAGCACGCCTCGCCCTCGGCCGGGCTCATCCGCTGGACGGATCCGGCAGCTCAGGCGCGCGCCTACGTGGAGGGCGGGGCTCGGTGCGTCAGCGTCCTCACCGAGAAGCGCCGGTTCGGCGGGAGTCTCGACCACCTCCGCGCGGTCCGGGAGGCGGTGGACGTCCCGCTGCTGCGGAAGGATTTCATCGTCGACCCGCACCTGATCGCGGAGGCGGTGGACGCCGGAGCGGATGCCGTCCTGCTCATCGCCGGAGCCGTCGAGCCGGCGCGGCTGGCAGAGCTGTGGACGACCGCGCGCGAGCTCGGGCTGGACGTCCTGCTCGAGGTGGTGCAGCCGTTCGAGCTCACCGCCCCGGATGCGCTCGGGGCCACCCTGGTCGGCGTGAACGCGCGCGATCTCGAGACGCTGGAGATGGACGAGGGCCGGTTCGAGCGGCTCGCGCCCTCGCTCGGGCGTTCCGGCCGTCGCCTGGTGGCCGAGAGCGGGATCCGGACCCGGGAGGACATCCGGAGGCTCACGGCGGCCGGGGCCGGCGCGGCGCTGGTGGGCGAGAGCCTGATGCGCGCCGCGGACCCGGTGGCCGCGGTGCGGGCGCTGGTGGAGGCCACGGCGTGAAAACCCGCATCAAGGTCTGTGGCATCACCCGGTTGGAGGACGCCCAGGTCTGCGTGGAGGCGGACGTGGACGCGGTCGGGTTCAACTTCTGGCCCGGGAGCAAGCGTCACGTCACTGTCGCCCGGGCGGCGGAGATCGCCGCGGCCCTGCCTCCCGGCGTGCTCCGGGTGGGTGTGTTCGTTCGCGCGGCGCCTGCCGAGGTGCGCGCCGCCGTCGCCGTGGTGGGCCTCGGAGCGGTCCAGCTGCACGGCGACGAGGAGCCGGCCGACTACGTGGGCGCCGGCGCGCCCCTCTGGCAGGTGC
>DASROG010000238.1:0-4775 GCA_035646995.1 Myxococcaceae bacterium | reverse complement strand
GCCCGGCGTGCTGGCGGCCCGGGAGACGCTGCGGCCCGGGGCCCAGGCTCGCCGGGTACCGCCCTCCCCCGAGGTCCGGCGTCGGTTCCGGCGAGCCTGGGCCCCGGGCCGCAGCGTCTCCCGGGCCGCCAGCACGCCGGGCAGCGCCACCGCCATCAGCAGCAGATGGGGGAGGTACGGCAGCACCGCGGGCCAGGGCAGTGCGTCGGCGACGAGCCCCGCGGCGAGGGGGCCGAGGCAGAACCCCGCGGTGACCGACAGCGCCGCCCTCCGGGTGTGGAGCGCTGCCGAGAGCTCCACCAGCCAGGCCGAGCCCGCGCCGAACACCACGCCGGACACCACGCCGGCGACCAGCCGCCCCAGCGCCAGACCCGGGCTCCAAACCGCGCCGGCGATGAGCACCAGCGTGGCGAGGAGCGAGAGGAAGAAGAAGGGGACCACCACCGGCCGGCGCCCGCGCGCGTCGGAGGCCGCCCCGCCCACCAGCAGACCCGGCACCAGGCCCACGGCGTAGCAGCCCCACAGCGCCCCGAGCACCGCGGGCCCGAAACCGAATCGCTCGCGGTAGACCAGGAGCAGTGGGGTGAACTGGTTGGCCCCCCAGGCCACGGCGAACAACGCCAGGGTGAGCCGTCGCTCGTCGCGCGTGTCGTCCATCTCGGGTGCGGTGTTAATCCCCATGGACCACCTCTGCCTGGCGCCTGGCAGCTGTTGCTTCGGTCCGCGTCGAACTGTGTCGTCCCCCGCGTCCCGGCTGGTGGGTCCGATGCACGCGGCGCATCGGTTCGACCGGTGGGGGGCTCCGTCAGCCGCCCGGTGCGCCCTGTGGCTCGTCCAGCGCCTGGCGGCTCACCGCCACCACCGCCTGGCACCGGGCGCAGACCTGCCCCTGCTCGTCCAGGATGCGGGCGCTAGCGAAGAGCGTCCGCTGGCCGGCGCGGTCGATCCACGCCTCGCACCGGGCGGATCGCCCGAACACCGCGCGCTCGAAGCTCATCGAAAGCTGCACGGTGGCGCTGCGCCGCCGGGGATCCATCAGGACCACCGTGCTGCCCACCGCCAGGTCGAAGAGCCCGGCCAGCACCATGCCGTTCACCGCCGAGGTGCCCAGGCCTCCCAGGTGCTCGGGGCGCACCTCCGGAAGCTCGACCACCACCCGGTCCGGCTCGAAGGCGACCCGCATCCCCTGATGTCGCAGCACCTCGCTCCTGTTCCAGAGCTCGGCGAGGGCGTTCAGCTCGGCGGCGGTCGGGCGGGGCGAAGGCACGGGGCCGCCGGACTGTAGCGGAACCGGTGGACCGCGGCGCCGGGCTCGATCCGATCCGTTCGCCAGCCAGCGACGCGTCCGACCCGCGGTGGCACGAAGGCGGCGAGGCGCCCTGCTCCGGGGCTAGCGCGCTGTCCGCCGGCGCAGCCGGTCCACGTGGGCGAGGGTGTCCCGGGCCTGCGAGTCCCGGGGGCGGACCCGCAGCAGCTCCCGGCACTGCGCCTCGGCCTCGTCGAGTCGCCCCAGCCGGGCGTAGGCCTCGGCCAGCCGGAGGCGCCCCTCGCGCGAGCGGGGCAGGGCCTCCAGCACCCGCAGGTACTCGGCGATGGCCCGACCGCGGTCCGGCTCTCCCCGGCGAGCGAGGAACACGTCACGGTTGTCCAGCAGGATGGCGTGGTTCCAGTGGAGCCACGGGTCGTCCGGAGCACGAGCCAGCGCCGCCCGGTACCGGGCCTCGGTCTCCTCGATGGGCTCGGCAGCACCCTGATCGCGGACGCGCTGGACCTGCTCGACGTGCAGCGCGTGATCGAGCTGTCCGGTGAAGGGTGGGTGCTCCAGCCGGCGGAGCACCTCCTTCGCGACGAGGTAGCGGTTGTATCCGGTGAGCGCGAGGCGCTCCACGACCCGCTCGTGCGACGGAGGCGCCGCGTCGCGCACGGAGAGGGAGGGCGGCAGCGCCCGGAGCACTGCCGGGAGCAGCGCCCGGGCCAGCACCTCGTTGCCCTCCGGGGTGAGGTGGGCGTGCTCCCAGAACAGCTCCTGCCCGGGCAGACCGTGGGGGCTCGACGCGGCGAGGGCCCCGGCGCCGTCGACCAGCTCCACCCCCGGTCCCGCGCCCCGCGCCACGTCCGCGGTGAGCTGCACCAGGCGCCCGTCGGCGCGGAAGCGGAGCGTGTCGAGGTCGCGGGCCCGTTCGAGCCGGACCCGGGCGGTCGCCTCGTCGCCCGCGGCCAGCGCAGCCCGGCCGATGCGGTACTGGATCTCGGCGTGTCCGGCGTCGATTCCCTCGGCCTCGCGGTATGCGGCGAGAGCCTCGGATGGCCGCTGCGCTCGCTCCGCGGCATCCCCGCGCGCCACCGCCTCCCGGAACCGGGCGAGCGCAGCGTCGTCGAGCCCGGTCCGGTGTGCGGAGGCGAAGGGGGCGAAGTCCCGCACTCGGGTCCCGACCGTGCTCACCACCACCCGCGTCCCCCGGTCGCGGAACGCGGCCACCACCTCTCCGAGGTTCTCGGCGAAGCCACGGTAGGCCTGCGCCATCGCCGGGTCGTCCGCCCGGACCTGATGGTCGAGGAAGAGCTCCATTCCCCTCCACTCGGCGGGCACGTCCTTCCCCCGGCGGCCGAGTCCCCCCAGCAGCTGACCGATGCGGGTGGTCCCCAGCGCGAGCGAGGCACGCACCAGCGCGAGGGCGGGCGGCCTGCCGGTCAGCACCGTCCCCGGCCCGAAGGGCCCCACCACCTCGTTGTTCCCGGCATAGACCACCGCCACGTCCGGCGCGCGTCGGGCGAGGTCACGGGCCATCGGGACCAGGGCGTGGGAGTTGATCGCCACCACCCCTGCGTTCACCACCTCGATGCGGGCTCCCGGCACCGCCTCCTCCAGCATCGCCTGGAGATGGCGGGCCAGCCCGAAGGTGGGCTCGGGATCTCCTTGCGCCGCGGACTCGCCGAGCACCACGACCCGGGCAGTCCGCGGCCCCTTTTCCTCCGGAATCACGAAGGGCGTCGGCTGGCGGGCGAGCGCGGGTGGGAAGAAGCGCAGCGGGAAGTCCGGATTCGGGCACGCCGCGGCACGCCCCCGCACCTCGCAGCGCTCGATGAAGCCCGTGGAGTGCCCGACCCCCATGAGGCGGAGCACCGCCTCCAGCGTCCCGAGGACCACCAGAGGGGCGAGCACCACGGTCACCGCGCGGAACAGCCTCAGCCGGGCGGCGGATACCCTTTCCATGCGCGGCTCAGAAGAGCGTGTAGATGAACGGCGCGATCGCGCTGCCCTGGGTCAGCACGATGATCACCCCGAGCAGGAGCAGCACCACCGCCAGCGGGAGCAGCCACCACTTCTTCTGCTCGCCGAGGAACTGGAAGTACTGCCCGATGATGCGGAGCTTGGACACGGGGCGGAGGAGCTTAACGCCGAAACCACTGGGATCGATCCGTCCCTCGCTTGCCCTCGCGGCCGATCCCGGCGTCGCTCCTCCGTCACGTGACCACGGCCACGCTCCGTCGTCGCTCCTGGGCCTCGGCCGCGATTGCGGCGCGATCATCCGGAGGACCCAGGTGGGCTGGGCGCTAGTACATCCGCTCGTAGCGGCCTCTGCTGCCGCGCTCCCGCTGCACCCAGTAGCTCGAGGCCGTCCGGTCCGGGCCGAGCGCGAGGAAGCGCTTGCCGGTGAGCCGCGCGAGCAGAGCCAGCGGGGTCAGCACGGCGGCGAAGACCAGGGTCAGCACCACCCGGGACATCACCCACCCGATGGCCAGGGCCACGGTCATCCACGCGAGGTACGCGCCCCGCAGCCGGGCGGGGACCAGCGCTCCTGCGAGCACCAGGGCGGCTGCGGCCCCGGCGAGCGGAAGTCGCACTCCGGGGGCGCGGTCCCTCCAGACGAGCCAGCCGGCCAGGAGGAGCAGCACCCCACCCACCGCGAACGCCGCCCTGCGGAGGGCGCGCGGCGAGGTGTCCAGCCGCGCGCGCCCGGCCCGCACGTCCTCAGTCCAGGACATGGCGCTTCCTCCAGTCCTCGGACTCCTCGAACGGAGGCTGTGCCTCCTTGCGGAGGACGAAGCCCCCCAGCACCAGCACGTCGATGCCAGTGCGCATGAAGCAGGTGTAGGCGTCCTCGGGCGACTCGACGATCGGCTCCCCGCGCACGTTGAACGAGGTGTTGACCAGCACCGGGCAGCCGGTGCGCACCTCGAAGGCCGAGAGCAGGGCGTGGAAGCGGGGGTTGTCGTCGCGGTGCACCGTCTGCAGCCGGGCCGAGTAGTCCACGTGGGTGACCGCCGGGATATCGGAGCGGAGGACGTTGAGCCTGTCGATGCCCCACAGCCCCTCCTCCTCGGGGCTCATCCGCCGCTGCCGCTCCTTCCGCACCTCGGCCACCAGGAGCATGTACGGGCTCTCGACGTCGATCTCGAACCACTCGCTCGCGCGCTCGGCGAGCACCGCCGGGGCGAAGGGGCGAAAGCCCTCGCGGAACTTGATCGCCAGGTTCATCCGCCGCTGCATGTCCGGCGCGCGCGGGTCTCCGAGGATGGAGCGGTTGCCGAGTGCCCGGGGGCCGAACTCCATCCGGCCCTGGAACCAGCCCACCACCTTGCCTTCCGCGAGGAGCCCGGCCACCGCGTCGAGCAGCGCGCGCCCCTCGAGCCGGTCGCCGCGCGCGCCTCGCCGTTCGAGGAAGGAGGCGATGGAGGCGTCGTCGTGGGCCGGGCCGAGGAAGGCGCCGCGCAGCGCGTCCCGCCCGCTCCTGGGCCTCGCGGGTGCGCCGAGGTGATGGTGATGGGCGACG
>DASROG010000237.1:0-4742 GCA_035646995.1 Myxococcaceae bacterium | reverse complement strand
ACCACGCACCACGGCAGCGAGCTGTCGGCGAAGATCGCCACGCGGTCACCGGGCTGGATCCCTCGGGCGACCAGCGCAGCCGAGAGGTGCCGCACGTCGCCAAGGATGGTCTGCCAGTCGACGTGGGTCCACTTGCCGAATCTCTTGTGAGTTGCCGCCTCCCCCTGCGGGGTCCGGGCCGCCCGCTCCTGCAACAGGTGCAGCAGCGTCCCGCCGCTCGCCGGGGTTGCCACCTGGCTCTCGGCTCTCATCGTGCGCCCTCCTTTTCCATCTGGGCCGCGATCTTCTTCGCGATGGACTTGACCCGGGCGTCCTCCGCCGGGTCGGGGTCGTGCCCTTCTGCCACCTTCGCCAGCTGTGCCTTCGCCCCGGCGACGTCACCATCCCGCCAGAGAGTCTCGGCGAGCCAGGCCGTCGCGCGGAGATTGTTCGGATTGAGCGCCAGCGACTTGCGGTACCACGTCGCCGACTTGCCGAGGTTCCGCTTGGGCCAGGGCAGTTCGAAGTAGTACCGACCCTTGGCGATGAGCGGCATCTCGTTCTGGAACCGCTGGTCGAGCTCGATCGCCCGGTCCAGCCGCTCGTTGAACTTGCTCTCCAGCCCCTCGCCGAGGGCCTTCAGGATCCCCACCGCCTGGCTGTAGATCCCGATGCCCGCGGCGGCGTAGTAGTGCCCGCCGACCCACCCGGGCCGGGCCTTCGCCATCCGGTCGCCGAGGTCCCAGACGTCGCGGCCGAGCTTCTGCTTCCGGTCGTTGTTCTCCTCGCCGTCCCCCACCCAGAGCGTGGCGCGGGCGAGCCGGTAGATGCGGTCGACATCGTCGGGCTTGGCGGCCACTGCTCCCTGGCCCTGCCGGATGCCATCCTCGGCCTTCGCCGGGTCACCACGCTCACGCCAGAGCGCGTCCAGCGGCGCCAGGGCGGGGTCGCCAGAGGTCGAGAGAGTCCCTGCGTCTGCACCGTCCGCGGCCAGACACACCGCTGGACAGGCCAGGATGAACAGGAAACACGTCCAGCGCATGAGTGACGGCCCGCGTAACACGCGTCCGTCGCCACTCGCAAGGAAGGTGCGGCGGCTGCCGCGGCGCGTCAGCAGCGTCCAACCGCGCCGCGGAGACGCGCCGGTCGGAGCCGGTGCGTCTCACATCGCGACGTCTCAGGCGGCGTCAGCCTCGGCCGGCGTCTCCACCTGCTCCTCGTCCTGGTTGAACGCGGAGAGGTACCGGGCGAGGAAGTGCTTCGTCTTCAGCTCGACCTGCCGGACGCGCTCACGGCTCACGCCCCAGCGCTGACCCAGCTCCTCCAGAGTCCGCGGCTTGTCCTGCGTGAGCCGCTCCTGGACGATGTCCCAGCCGAGGTCGCCGATGCGCTTGCGGACCTTGGCGAGCGCCTCCTGAACGTCCTCGTCCTGCTCGCGACCGAGGAAGGTGTCCTGCGGACCCGCGCTCGGCTCCTCGAGGCGATCGAGGAACGTGGTGTCACCGTCCTCGTCGATGGCCGTGTCGAGGCTGAAGTCCACCATCGAGCCGCGCTCGGACTCGCCACCGCGCACCTGGCTCCGGTTGTCCTTCAGGTACCGGGTGATGTACGCGCGGATCCACCACACCGCATAGGTGGCGAAGCGCACGTTCTTCTTGGGGTCGAAGTGCTCGATGGCCTTCATCAGGCCGACGTTCCCCTCCTGAACGAGGTCGTCCAGCCGAGCACCGCGGTGGGCAAACTTCTTCGCCACCGCAACCACGAAGGGGAGGTTCGAGAGGGCCAGGGTGTCCCGGGCCGAGGTGTCGCCCTTCCGAGCGCGCCGGGCGAGCTCGTACTCCTGCTCACGGGTGAGCTGGGGGCGACCGCCAATCTGGCGGAGGTACGAGGAAAGACTTTCGGAACGGGCTGCTGAGGCCATGTCGCAAACCTCCTTTCGTCGGATTTTCTGAAGTGATGAGGACCGGAGTGGGTCTTCAGAGGCACTTCTTGGACGCACGAAGAGCCCCGAGGTTTCGCCCCAGCGCAACAGCCGGGAACCCGGGCATTCTTCCGCCTTACGAGAGGAATCGGCTTCGCTTGCGCCTTGCCGACATCGGGAGGCGAGCGCCGCGCGACAGCCCGGAACTGCTCGGGTTTTCCCGCACCAAGCGACGACGAGGCCGGCTCAACGCTCCGCCCCTGGCAGTTCTCTAACGCGGTCTCTGAGACGTTTCACGAAGCCGCGTTCTGTACTGCTGCGTCGAGGGCCCGTCAGCCCCGCGGGCGAAAGAGCCGGGACACGGCTGCCCAGAGGGCCAACCCGAAGCGAGTTCCGAAGCGAGTTCTCTGAGACGTCGATTTGGGCCTGAAGGGCTCCCTGAAGGGCTTCTGAGACATCGATAGTCCTTCCCCGAGAGCCCGGACGAGTTCTGTGCGACGTCGATTTCAGTCCGGGAGGAACTTGCCGGGGTTCAGGAAGCCCTCGGGGTCGAAGACCTGCTTGAGCTTCCGCTGGAGAGCCAGGACGGCAGGCGCCTGCTCGAGCGACAGGAGGTCCTTTTTCGCGACCCCGATGCCGTGCTCCCCGGTGATGGTCCCGCCGAGCTCGATCGCCACCACCGCCATCTGCCGCAGCGCCTCGTCCACCTTCGGCCGCTGGTCCGCCGAGTCGAAGAGGATGTTGGCGTGGAGGTTGCCGTCGCCGGCGTGCCCGTAGGTCGCGACCGTCAACCCGAGCGCCTGACCGATGGCCTTGCAGCGGTCGATCATCTCCGGGATGCGCGAGCGCGGGACCACCAGGTCCTCGGAGAGCTTGTGCTTCGCCAGCCCCCGCAGCGCGATGCTCACCGTCCGGCGCGCCGCCCAGAGCTTCTCCCGCTGCCCCTCGTCCTGCGCGAGCCAGGTCTCCTTCGCGCCGTGCTGCTCGGCGATCTCCCCCAGGCGGGCGAGCTCACCGAACACCGCCTCGGGCACGTTCCCGTCCACCTCGGCCAGCACGCAGGCCCCGGTCCCGGGCGGGAAGTTGAACCCCTTTCCGTCCACGGCCTTCACCGCGAGGTCGTCCATCAGCTCGAGCGTCCGGGGAAGCACGCCGGCCGCCAGCACCGCGCTCACCGCCCGCGCCGCTGCCCGCACGTCGGAGAAGACCAGCAGCGCGGTCTGCACCTCCCTCGGCAGCGGCAGGAGCTGCAGCGTGATCTCGGTGGCGATGCCCAGCGTTCCCTCGCTCCCGACCAGCAGCCCCACCAGGTCATACCCGGCGACCCCCTTGATGGTGCGGCGGCCGACGCGGACCACCTCGCCGTCCGGCATCACCCACTCCATCCCCAGCACGTAGTCGCGGGTGACGCCGTACTTCAGCGCGCGCGGGCCGCCGGCGTTCTCGGCGATGTTCCCGCCAAGGGTGCACCACTCCCACGAGTTCGGATCGGGCGGATAGAAGAGCCCCTTCGCCTCCACCGCCTTCATCAGGTCCCCGGTCACCACCCCGGGCTCCACCACCGCCACCAGGTCCTCGGTGGAGATCTCCTTGATGGTGTTCATCCGCTCGACGCTGAGGACGATCCCTCCGTGGACCGGCATCGACCCGCCACTCTTTCCGCTCCGCGCGCCGCACGGGGTCACCGGCACCCGGTGCTCGCGGGCGATCTTCAGCACGCGCGACACCTCCGCCGTCGTCCGCGGCAGCACCACCAGGTCCGCCGGGGTGGTCCCGAGGTCCGACTCGTCGCGCCCGTAGTCCGAGAGCGCGTCCGGGTCGCTCTTCAGGGCGCTCGATCCGAGCGCCTCCACCAGGGCGGCACGGCACGAGTCCAGCTGCTCCTTCGAAGGACGGTTCATCCGAAAATCTCCACCAGGCTCCCGCTGATCGCCAGCGGGGCGTCGGTACAAAGAAAGGTCACCACCCGCGCCACGTCGGCAGCGGTCATCTCCGGCTCCCACCCGGAGCCTTTCAGCATGTCGGTGTCGGTGCTGCCGGGCAGCACCGCGGCCACGAGCACGTTGCGCGCCTTCACCTCCGCGGCGAGGGCCTGGGTGAACCCGTTCAGCCCCCACTTGCTCGCACAGTAGGCGGTCATCGCCGGCGTCCCGAGCCGCCCGCTGATGGACGAGACATTCACCACCTTGCCCCAGCGCCGCTCGGCCATCCCCGGCACGCAGCGCCGTGACAGGTAGAAGGGCCCGCTCAGGTTCACCGACAGCACCCGATCCCAGTCGGCATCCGTCATCTCCGCCATCGGCCGGCGGAGCGCCACCCCGGCGTCGTTCACCAGGATGTCCACCGGACCGAGCCCGCGCTCCACGCGCGCGACCACCTCGTCCAGCGCATGCCCGTCCGCCACGTCCGCCGCGAGGCCCAGCGTCCGTGCGCCGCGCGCCCGCAGCGACTCCGCCACCGCGAGGCTGCCCGGCTCGGTGGTGGAGACCACGGCCACCGCCGCTCCGGCCCCCGCCAGCTGCTCGGCCACCGCCTGCCCGATGCCACGCGAGCCGCCCGTGACCAGGGCGACCCGGCCCGCCAGGCTGCTCACCACGCCGCCCCGGCCGCCGAGATGCGAGCCCAGAGCTCGCGGCGAAGCATCCCGTCCTTGCGCAGAACTCCCTCGTAGGCCTCGGCGTGGGTCACCGCGTCTCGCTGCTCCTCGCCCCGGACCCGGAGGCACGCCTGGTGCGCCTCGACGATGCAGGCCGCACCCGGGCTCTCCAGCCCACGCGCCAGCGAGCGCGCCACGCCACGCGCGAGCTGCTCCTGGAGGATGAGGCGGTGCGCCCAGGTGTCG
>DASROG010000236.1:0-4944 GCA_035646995.1 Myxococcaceae bacterium | reverse complement strand
GGTGATCTGGAACGACTACGTGCGCGACCCCTCGGACGGGCACCGCACCGTCGTCCGCCAGGTCCTGAAGCGTCACCAGAGCCAGCGCATCGCCGGGTGGCTGTCGCCCGAGTCGGACCTGAAGGGCTCGGGCTACCACGCCGCCCAGTCGAAGATCGCCGTGGGCTCGGGGGGGCTCCTGGGCAAGGGCTGGCGGCAGGGGACGCAGACCGGGCTCTTCTTCCTCCCCGAGCAGCACACCGACTTCATCTTCTCGGTGTGGGCCGAGGAGCACGGGTTCCTGGCCTCGCTGCTGCTCCTCGGCCTCTACGGCCTCATCTTCGCCTTCGCCCTGGGAGTCGCGATGCAGGCCCGCGACCGCTTCGGCGCCTTCGTGGCTGTGGGCGTGGCGGCCATGATCTTCTGGCAGGTCTTCGAGAATATCGGGATGGTGGTGGGCCTGCTCCCGGTCACCGGCATCACGCTCCCGCTGATGAGCTACGGCGGCTCGTCGATGATGAGCATCCTCCTCTCCCTCGGGCTGCTGGCCAGCATCGCCATGCGCCGGCACATGTTCTGAGCCCGCGACTGCCCCTCCTCCCCGGCCGGTGAGCGCTTCCCGGGCTCCCGAGGCACCCGCTCCGGAGGAGAGGGCTGCCCGATCTTGCGCTGACTGGAGCGCTGCCCGGAGAGCGCTACTGTGCTGGTAGGCCCGTGCCATGGGGCAGCACGCTCCCCCGAGCGTCTTCCTCCGGAGGTTCCCTTGAGACTCGAGTCGGTCGAGTCGGTCGCTGTCCCGCCGGCGCCGGTCGTGGTTCCTGCCGAGTCGACCCGCCAGCTCCCGTTCGACTGGCTGCGCGGGCTGGTGATGGTGCTGATGACCATCGACCACGCCTCCGGCGAGTTCAACGCCGGGCGGCTCTTCACCGACGCGACGTTCATGTACCGCCCGGGGACACCGCTCGCCCTGGACCAGTTCCTCACCCGGTGGATCACCCACCTCTGCGCGCCGACCTTCGTCTTCCTCGCCGGCTACGTGCTGCAGCTGAGCATCCGGCGCAGGCGCGAGCAGGGTGAGTCCGAGGGGAGCATCACCCGGTTCGTCGTGACCCGGGGTCTCCTCATCGCCGCGCTCGACCCCCTGTGGATGCGCCTGGTCTTCAGGCCGCCGAACGGGTTGATCGTCCTCCAGGTCCTCTATGCGATCGGGATGGGCTTCGTGGTGATGGCCTTCCTGAGACGCCTCTCGCCGCTGGTCATCGGCGTCGCGGGGGTGGTCCTCGCCTTCGCCGTCGAGCCGCTCGCGGCCCTGGTCCCCGCCGCCGGGCCCCTGCACGTGGTGGGGAGGCTCCTCGTTGCCGCCGGACCGCTTCCCCCGTTCATCGTCGGATACCCGCTGGTCCCCTGGCTGGCGATCATGATGATGGGGTGGGGCACAGCCGCGGTCGCCCGCTCGGCACCGGAGCGCTTCCCCCGCCGCATCGCGCTCGCCGGGCTGGCCGCCCTGGCGCTCTTCCTCCTGTTCCGTGCCCTGAACGGCTGGGGGAACATGGGCCTGCTCCGGGAGGACGGCTCGCTCGCCCAGTGGCTCCACGTGTCGAAGTACCCGCCGTCGGTGACCTACGACGGGCTGGAGCTGGGGCTCGCCTGGCTCCTGCTCGCGCTGTTCCTGGTGTGGCGCCCGCCGGCGTGGGCGGACGCGGTCCTCCGGCCCCTCGGTCAGAGCGCGTTCTTCTTCTACCTCCTTCACGCACACCTGCTCGGGCTGGCCGGGTACCTGCTGCACATGCACGGGACGGCGGGGCTGGGGATGACCTACCTCTCGTCGGTGGTGGTCGTTGCGGCGCTGGTGCCCGCCTGCAACGCCTACCGCCGCTACAAGCTCGCCCACCCGCGGAGCCTCGCCCAGTACATCTGAAGCCGCTCCGGCTCGGTCAGGAGGGGCCCACGCCTGCGAGGACTGCCAGCCCCAGCGCGAGGATGAGGCAGGACACCACGGTCCGGAAGATGCGCTCCGGGATGCGGCGGAGAACCCGCTCGCCCAGGAGCGTCCCGACCAGCGTTCCGGCAGTTGCAAGCACGACCAGCGGCCACGCCTGAAGCACGATCTCCCGACCCCCGGTGGTCAGGTAGACCGGGAGGCGCGCCGCGTCGACGACCAGGCCGATGGCGGTGCCGGTGGCCACGAACGCCTCCTTGCGGATCTCGAACGCCATGAGCGCCGCGGAGCGGAGTCCGCCCTGGTTCCCCACCATCCCTCCGAGTCCGCCGGACACGATCCCGGCGATCCACGCCGCCTTCCTCCCGAACCGGACGCGCTCCCACAGCCTGGTCAGCCCGGCGAGGCCGGCCAGCACCAGCACGCACCCGAAGACGATGCCCACGCCGCCGCTCTCGACACGGTTGTGGAGGAGCGCGCCGGTGATGCCCCCCGCGGCGCTGGCGATCCCGAACCGGACGAGGAGGGTGCGGTCCACCTCGTGTCGCAGCCGCCAGGTTCGGAGGAGCGCGGCGGTGAAATGGGGGATGGCGACCAGGACCACCGCCAGCTTGATCCCGTACCGGATCGCCACCAGCGGCGTCAGCGTGCTCCCGATGCCGAAGCCAGCGACGGAGGCGATGGCCCCGGCGGCCACGGCCGCGATCGCCACCAGCAGCAGGAAGATCATCTCACTGGCTCCCGGGGCGTTCCGCCCATCCCCGGGCACCGAGGAGCAGCCCGTGGTTCCGTCCCGGAGCGTTGAAGCCGTAGACGCGGAACGTGGCCCAGTCGAGCCGCGCCTCGACCTCGGCGAGGGAGGCGGGCTCGAGCTTCTCGTAGACCTGCACGGCGAAGAGCATCGGCCGGCCCGGGTGGCGCAGGCAGAGGTGGTCGATGATCTCGGGCACCGGCGGCTGGGTCCGGCGCAGGTCGAGCCCGGCTCGCTCGTCGAGCGCCGTGCCCCAGGGTGGAGCGACGAAGAACAGCAGCCCGCGCTCGGATGGGGGCTGCTTCTCGAGGAGCTCCAGGTAATCGCCCTCGAGGAGCCGCACGGGGCTGCCGAGGATCGCGAGGTTGTCCCGGCTGAGCGCGAAGACACCGGGGTCGAGCTCGAAGGCCAGCCCCTCCGAGGACCGGAGGTGGTGGAGGATCCAGCTGAGCGTGTTGCACGAGCCGGCGAAGAGATCGATCACCAGGACCCCGGGAACGGGCGAGAGTCGCTCGACAACCGCGGCGAGGTCCCGCCCGATCGCATCTGCGAGCACGTCCCGGGTGCACTCCACCGCGGTGCGGCCGAGCAGCCGGACTCCCCGGGCATACCACTCGCGCGGGGGCATCCCGTAGATCGACACGTAGTCCGGGTCACCGAAGCTGTCCCGGCCGTACCGTTGAATCTCCTCGAGCGTGAGGACCCGAGCCCGCCTGGGCCCGTGGAGAAGGAGCGCCCGGTCGTGGACCGGACCGGATGGGTCGAGCTCGTCGTTCGCCACCGGGAGCCTCCTGCCGGTTCCCCGGCTCAGAGCAGGGAGCCGCGGAGGATGAGGCTCGCCACGGTGAAGTAGATGATGAGCCCGCTCACGTCGACCAGCGTGGCCACGAACGGGGCCGACGCCTTCGCCGGATCGAATCCCAGGCGCCGGAGCAGGAAGGGGAGCATCGAGCCCACCAAGTTCCCGTAGAGCACCACCCCCACCAGGCTGAGCCCCACGGTGAACGCGACCAGGAGGTAGTGCTCGCCGTACAGGTGGAACACCCGCGCCCAGATGACGATGCGCAGGAAACCGATGAAGCCGAGGAGACAGCCCAGGAGCACGCCGGAGGCCACCTCGCGGCTCGCCACGCGCCACCAGTCCCGGAGCTTCACCTCTCGGAGCGCGAGCGAGCGGATGATGATCGACGTGGCCTGCGAGCCCGAGTTTCCGCCCGAGGAGATGATCAGCGGGAGGAAGAGGGAGAGCACCACCGCCCGGGCGATCTCGTCCTCGAAGGCGCTCATCGCGGTGGCGGTGAGCATCTCGCCGAGGAACAGCGCCGAGAGCCAGCCTCCGCGCTTCTTCACCATCGACTGGAGGCTCACGTCGAAGTACGGCGCCTCGAGGGCCTCCACGCCGCCGAGGCCCTGGATTTCCTCGGTGGCCTTCTGCTCGGCGACGTCGAGGACGTCGTCCACGGTGATCATCCCCACCAGCACGCCTCGCGAGTCGGTGACGGGGAGCGCGATCCGGTCGTACTTCTCGAAGGTGGCCACCACCTCGTCGCGAGTGGCGGTCGCAGGGATGCTCACCAACGTGGCGTCGTTCAGGTCCGAGACCTTCTGGTCCGGCTTGGCCAGGACCAAAATCGGGAGCCGGAGGTCGTCCAGGAGCACGCCCTTGACGTCGGTGACGTAGATGACGTTGAGCGTCTCCACGTCCGTCCCGTGCTCGCGGATGTGGTCGAGCGCCTCGCGGGCGGTCCACTCGGGCCGGACCGCGACGTACTTGGGCGTCATGAAACGCCCGGCGCTGCCCTCCGGGTACCCCAGGAGCTGCCGCGCGATCTTCAGCTGGTCGGGGCTGAGCGTGCTCAGGGCCCGCTTCGTCACCTCGGCGGGGAGCTCCTCGAAGAGACGGGTCCGGTCGTCCGGAGCCATCCCGTTGAACACCCCGGCCATCTGGCCGGTGCCGAGCGCGTCCACCACCTCGGTCTGCTGATCCAGGGGGAGGTACTCGAACACCTGTGTGGCAGTGTCACGCGGGAGCACACGGAAGATGACCCCCGAGTCCTCGGGCGGAAGGTCCTCGATGACCTCCGCGATGTCGGGAGGGTCCATCTCGGAGAACGCCTCGCGGAGCGTGGCGTAGTCCTTCGCCTGGATCAGCTCCTCGAACTCCGGCTTCAGAAGATTGCCGAGCATCGCGGTCTGCACTCCATGCCTTGGTCGGCGTGACGGGCCGGCATGGTGATATGAAAGCGGGGGACAAGCCATGGCCAAAGCGAACGCG
>DASROG010000235.1:0-5708 GCA_035646995.1 Myxococcaceae bacterium | reverse complement strand
ACCTCGTCCATCCCGGCCATCAACGGGCCGTTGATGATCTCCAGCGGCTTCCTCGTCTTCAGCGCCTCGGCCAGGTCGGGGAGGAGCCCGTCCCGGCTCCCCTCGATGACGTAGCGCGGCAGACGCTCGTCCAGGGGCAGGCTCTCGGTGGCCCGGACCGGCGCCGCCTTCCGTTCACGGAAGTGCGCGGCGAAGGGAGTGATGGGGTCGGCGCCGCGGTTGAAGAGGAGGTCCTCGGAGAGCCGCCGCTCCTCCTCGGGCAGCGAGGGGTAGCGCTCGAGCTTCTCGGAGTTCACCAGGGCCATGTCCAGACCGGCCTGGGTGCAGTGGTAGAGGAAGACCGAGTTGAGCACCTCCCGTCCGGCCGTGGGCAGGCCGAAGGAGACGTTGGAGATGCCGAGCACCGTCTTGCTCCGGGGGAACCGCTGCTTGATCGCGCGCACGCCCTCGATCGTCTCCACCGCGCTGCCGACGTACTGCTGGTCTCCGGAGGCGCAGGGGAAGACCAGCGGGTCGAAGTACAGGTCCTCCTCGGGGATCCCGTACTTCCGCGTCAGCAGATCGTGGCTTCGCTCGGCGACCTCCAGCTTGCGGCCGCGGGTCACGGCCATCCCGGGCTCGTCGATGCAGCCGACGATCAGCGCCGCGCCGTAGCGACGGGCGAGCGGCACCACCTTGTGGAAGCGCTCCTCGCCGTCCTCGAGGTTGATGGAGTTGATGATGGCCTTGCCCTGACAGTAGGTGAGCGCGCGCTCCACCACCTTCTCGTCGGTGGAGTCGATCATCAAAGGAACGCGGACCTTCCTGATGACCGCGGCCATGAAGCGCTCCATGTCCCGGAGCTCGTCCCGGTCGGGATTGGCGAGGCAGACGTCGAGGACCTGCGCGCCGCGCTTCACCTGGGCGCGGGCGATCTCCGAGGCGTCCTCCCACTGCTCGGCGACGACGAGGTCCTTGAACTTGCGGCTGCCGATGACGTTGGTCCGCTCGCCGACGATGACCGGTCGTACGTCCTCGCTCACCTCGAGGTAGTCCACGCCCGACAGGCGCGATGCCCGGCGCGGCCGAGCACGGCGCGGCTGCACGTCCCGGACGGCCTCGGCGATGGCCCGGACGTGCTCGGGGGTGGTCCCGCAGCAGCCGCCCACCACGTTCAGCCAGCCCTCCTCGGCGAAGCGGCGCAGGGTGCGGGCGAGCATCGCCGGCGTCTCGAGGTACCGGCCGTTCTCGTCCGGCAGCCCGGCGTTGGGCACGCAGCCCGCCGGGAAGGCGGTGAGCGCGGCCAGCGACCGGATGTGATCGGTCATGAACTCCGGCCCGGTGGCGCAGTTGAGGCCCAGGTAGAGGAGCTCTGCGTGCTCGACGGAGGTGGCGAGCGCCTCCACCGACTGGCCGGCGAGCATGGTGCCCATCGGCTCGATGGTGCCGGAGACGGCGATGGGGATGCGCCGGCCCACGCGGGCGAACGCGCGCTCGCAGCCCAGGAGCGCAGCCTTCACGTTCCGGGTGTCCTGCGCCGTCTCGACGAGCAGATAGTCCGAGCCTCCCACCACCAGGCCCTCGGCCTGCACCGCGAAGGTGTCGACCAGGGCTTCGAAGTCGATGCCCCCGGTGACGCTGATCGCCTTGGTGGTGGGCCCGATGGAGCCGGCGACCCATCGCATGCGCCCGTCGGCGGCCTCCGCGGCGTCCGCGGCCTCGCGGGCGAGCTCGGCGGCGCGGGCGTTGATCCGGAGGGCCGAGTCCTGGAGGGCGTACTCCCCGAGGACCAGGGGAGTGCCGCCGAAGGTGTCGGTCTCGGTGACGTCGGCTCCGGCCTGGAAGTAGGCGCGGTGGATGTCGCGGATGAGCTCGGGCCGGGTGAGGACCAGGTTCTCGTTGCAGCCTTCGAGCTCCGGGCCGCCGAAGTCCGCCGCCTTGAGCCCCTTCGACTGGATGAGCGTGCCCATCGCCCCGTCCAGGACGAGGATCCGCTGGCCGAGCGTCTCCCGCAGCCGCTCGAGGCGCTGTTCGGTGGACGCGCTCACCGCTTCTCTCCGGTGAGCAGGAAGACCCGGAACGGCGAGCTCGCCTGCCGGGGATGGACCTCCAGGATCGGCCTCTCGAAACCCGTGCCGCGGAGCGTCTGCCCCAGGGCCTCGGGCTCGAAGCCGAGGTGGCGGTGGCCCAGCCGCTCGCGGACCCAGGTCTCCTGGTGGGTCATGAGCTCGAGAACCACCACCTTCCCGCCCGGGGCGAGGATGCGTGCCGCCTCGCCGAGGACCGCCGCCGGCTCCTCGACGTGGTGCAGGCTCTGGGAGAGCACGACCAGGCCGGTCCGGCCCGAGGGTAAGGAGAGGTGGTGCAGGTCCTCGCGGAGGAAGGTCACGTTGCGGAGGCCCTCCCGCCTCGCGCGGGCGCGGGCCTGGGCCAGTGCGGCGCGGTTCTGGTCGATGGCCACCACCGAGCGCGCCCAGCGGGCGATGGACACGCTCAGCACTCCGGTGCCGCAGCCGAAATCGGCCACGTCCAGCGCGGGGAGCAGCGAAGCGAGCGCGCCCGCCCAGAGGAACCAGGATTGCCCGGGCTCGAGAAGCCGCTCGTTGAGGACCTGCCGGTCCTCCCGCTGGCGGAGGAGGTCCTTGAGCCGCGCCAGGTCCCCGGTGCGGTCCTCGGCCTCGCAGGCCATCTTGATGAGCGGTGCCTGGACGTCGCCGGCGTCGACCGCCAGCGAGTAGTAGGTGAAGCCGGCGGCACGCTCCTCGCGGACCAGCCCGAGCTGGCGGAGCTTGCCAAGGTGGTGGCTCACCGACGACTGGGCCACCCCGACGACCGAGACCAGCTCCGAGACGTTCAGCGGCGCCGCCGCCACCAGGCGGAGGATGCGCAGCCGGGTGGGGTCGCCCAGGGCGCGGAAGGACTGTGACAGGGCCTCCATATCAATGGGTGTTCATATGTCGATGGGGGGTTTGAGGCAAGGCGAGGCGCCCTGATCCACCGGGTTGTGTGAACACCAGTGAAGTACGCTGTCCTCCAATCGGGGGTCCGGCATGCGGCTGTTGCTGTTCCTGCTTCTGGTGTCGAACGCGGACCAGCAGCCGGACGAGCCGAACCCGTTCCCGCCCGATCAGCTCGCCACTTACGAGGCGCTGTTCAAGCGACTGGACGCGGGCGATCGCACGGTGAATGCCGATGCCCAGGCCTTCCTCGCCGCTAACACCGAGAACCCGCGGGCCCACTACCTGGCCGGCGTGGCCCTCCTGCAGGCAGGCGATACAGTTCACGGGCGGATCGAGCTCGAGCACGCCCTGCGGATCGGGATTGGTCCGGCGAAGCGGCGCGGTGGGCTCCTCGCCATTCTCGCGCGAGCCTGGCTCCGGGACGACCCCTTCAGGGCGCGCCTCTTTGCGACCGAGGCGATCCGCCTTGTTCCCGAGCGGACGGACCTTCTCCGCCTCCTGGTGGAGCTCGACGTCCAGAACCTGGATTTCGCAGCAGCTCGCCCGAAGCTGGAGGAGATCGCCCGACGCTTGCCCGACGACGGCGAGGTCCAGGCGGGGCTCGCCTCCGTCCGGTGGAGCGCCGGAGACCACCGGGGCGCCATCGAGTCGGTGCAGCGGGCACGGGCGCTCGGCGTCGAGCGACCGAACTTCGCACGGATCGACCGGGAGTACCGCGACGAACGGTGGGTGCGGCTCGGCCTGATCGGACTCGGCATCGCCCTGGCCGCGATCTGGCTCTGGCTGGGAGCGCTGGCCCTTTCCACTGCGCTGCTGGCTCGCACCCGGCTGGGGGAGCTCGCCCAGGTGCAGTCCAGCCTCGAGGGCGGCGTCCACACCTCCGGCGAGCGCCGGGTGGAGCGCATCTACGGCCTGGTGGTCTGGAGCGCGGTGGCCTTGCTGGTGGTCTCGCTCCCGGTCCTGCTGATCGTCACGGTCGGGACCGTCGTGGGGCTGGTCTGGCTGATGGTGACGATCCACCGAGTCTTCCCCTGGCTCATCTTTCTGGCCCTCCTCGGCGCGGCGGGAGCGGCGTGGGGGATCCTCCGTGCCCTGTTCATGCGCCTCGGTCCGGAGCGCCAGCGCATCGCCACCCGCGCCGACGAGCCTGGTCTCTTTGCGCTGCTCGACGAGGTTGCCGCCGCGGCCAGCTCCGAGCCGGTGCGGGAGGTGCTCCTGGAGGCGGATGCATCCATCGGTGTTCTGGAGCGGGGCTCGAACCTGGCCGTCCTCCTCGGGCGCGGGCGGCGCGTCCTCCATCTCGGCTATGGCGCGCTGGTCCAGCTCACGGTCGGCGAGTTTCGGGGGGTCCTGGCGCACGAGTACGGGCACTTCTCGCATGGCGAGACGCGGCTGACTCCGCTCATCGCCCGCGTCACGGTGGTGAGCCTGCTCATGCTCCACGGCGTCGCGAGAGCGGGCTGGCTCACCTTCCTCAACCCGGCGTTCTGGTTCCTGCGCGTCTTCGTCGACCTGTTCCAGAAGCTGACCAGCGCTCTGGGGCGGAGACGTGAGCTGCTCGCCGACCGGGTCTCGGCCATGACCTACGGCGGGGAGACTTTCGGTCGGGCGCTGACCCGGGTCACCCACGCCCAGCAGGACCTGGACCGCGCGATGAGCGTTCTCGCGGCGCTGCGAGCGATGGGGCTTCCCGCCGAGCGCCTCTACGACGTGCAGCAGCTGAAGCTCCGCGACCTTCCGCCTCTCCTGCGCGGGGCGATCGAACGCGACCAGGTGCGGGGCGAGTACGACAGCCACCCGCCGATGGAAGAGCGGATTCGCGCCGTCCAGGGCATCCAGGGCGCGGTACTGGACGACGCGAGGCCGGCGATCGGGCTGGTCCGCGATCCGGACCGGCTGGCGACCGAGATGAGCGTCGAGGCGCTGCGGGCGCTTCCTCCCCCGGAGGTGGTGTACCTCCAGTCCCCGTCCGGATCTCTCGACGACATCACTCGTGCGCTCTCCCACCTCTTCGATGCCCAGGAGCTCGCCGAGCGCGAGCCGAGGCAGGCGCTCGCGTTTCTCGAGTCGTCGGTGGACGAGGCCTCCCGGGCACTGGGAGAGGAGCACCCCCTGCTCCGTCCCCCCCTGCGGAGGCTCGCCGAGCTCCGTCAGGCGAACGGTGACCAGGCCGGAGCGGAGGAGGCCGTGCGTCGTGCCCGTCGCATCGCCCAGCCAACCTCCCTCGATCTGAGGAGCGGTGGATGAGGCCCGCGCGGGAGCGGCGCACCGCCCCCGCGCGTTCGCCCACGAACCGACCCGCCGACCGCCTCAGCTGAACAGGCTCCAGAACGAGCGCCGCGACGAGATGCGCTCGAAGGCGTCCTGCAAGTCCTCGTCGTAGTCGGCGCGGTTCGCGATGTCGGCCATGCTGATGATGCCCAGCAGGCGGTCGTCGCGATGAACCACCGGCACGCGCCGGATCTGCTTCCTGCCCATGAGGTCCAGCACCGAGGTCAGCGGCTCGTCCTCGGTCACCGCCGACACGTCGTCGGTCATCACCTCCTCGACTCGGCGCTGCGTGCTCTCCTCGACGAGGCCACGCACCACGATGTCGCGGTCGGTCAGGATGCCCTCCAGGCGACCCGAGATGTCCACCACCGGCACCACGCCGCAGTTCTCCTCCCGCATGATGACCGCCGCCTCGCGGATCGAGGACTGCCGGGTCACCGTCTTCGGGTTGCGGGTCATCACGTCCCGCGCCGCCAGCGGCTCGCGCTGCCAGAACCG
>DASROG010000234.1:0-4070 GCA_035646995.1 Myxococcaceae bacterium | reverse complement strand
CGCTGGGCGATCACCGTCTGGATGGACCCGCGGTCGAACTTGGCCTCGATGCTCACATCGTCGGGGTCGTTCTCCGGAGCGCCGGGCCCCGGCCGCGTGCCGAGGCCGGCCGCGCGGGTGCCGCCGGCCGCGGGCCGCCGCCCCCCCTTGTCCAGCGGGTAGTCGAGCATCTCGTCCTGCTGCTTGCGTGCCTTCGCCAACCGGATGACCGGCGGCTCCACCGCGATGGCCGCCTCCTCGGTGCGGGTGTCGAAGGTGCCGTGCACCGCCATGTACCGAGCGACTGCCCCCGCGGCGCCGGCAACCACCACCGCGACGCCCGCCAGGATGGTCAACCGGAGATTGCGCTGCCGGCGGGCCCGGTCGTGCACCCGGCGCTCGAGCGCGTCCACCCGCCACTTGGCCTCGGCCTTGGCGAGGTGGACGCGCAACGCCTCCACCTGCGTGACGCGCTCGAAGTCCTCGCCGACGAGGGCCACCTCGGTCTGACCGTTGATGTCCCCGGCGTAGAGCCGGTCCAGGAGCTGCGCGCCGTGGACCGGCCCGAGCACCAGCTCCC
Source organism: Myxococcaceae bacterium (assembly GCA_035646995.1). Classification (GTDB taxonomy): domain Bacteria; phylum Myxococcota; class Myxococcia; order Myxococcales; family Myxococcaceae; genus RPRB01. Next base: position 3,511 of record DASROG010000234.1, on the reverse strand, counting down.
CCTTGCGGTACAGCCATTCTCCGCCGAGCGGGTGCTCGGCGTGGTCGACGTCGCGCGAGTCCATGGCGTGGGAGAGAAATAGTCTACCCTGCCCAGCGGCACGTGAGGCGACGTCGTCTGGCGCTGTGGGTGTGGTACCGGGGTGCCCCGTTCCAGGGCTGGCAGTCCCAGCGGACCGGTCGCTCGGTGCAGGAGACCCTCGTGGCGGCGCTGTCGACCCACGGTGTCTCGGGCGCTCCCATGGCCTCGGGTCGCACCGACCGCGGCGTTCACGCCCGCTGCCAGCCCGTGAGCCTGCGCGCGCCTCCAGCGCTCGCTCCGGAGGTGCTCGCAGACCTGGGAGGCGAGGCGTGGGGCGTCGCCGCGGTGGTGGACGCGCCCCGGGGCTTCCATGCGCAGTGGTCGAGCGCGTGGAAGGAGTACCGCTACCGTCTGGGGACCGGGCCGGTGCCCGCCAACTGGAGGGGCCTGGTGTGGGAGACCGCCACCCATCCCCGGCTGGTGGGGCGCACGATCGAGCTCGCACGGGTGCGGTGGGCGCTCCAGCGCGCGGTGGGGACGCGCGACTTTGCGGCCCTCCACGCGCCGTCGAGCGTGCGCCGGCCGCGGACGCTGGAGCACGTGTCGTGGTGGGAACGGGACGGCGTGGTGGAGGTGGCCCTGCGCGCGGACGCGTTCGGGCGCTACGGCGTGCGCCTGCTCGTGGGCGGCGCGGTGCTGGTCGGTGCCGGGCTCGCCTCCGAGGCCACGTGGGAGCGGGCGCTCGACAGCGCCGCGCCGTTCGAGGGCCTCCGTGCGCCGGCGGCGGGCCTCACGCTCTGGGAGGTGGGCTACCCCGCGCAGCTGGACCCGTTCGCCGGGCTCGCCCCGCGACTCCCGGGAGTGCCGCCCTTCGTGCCGCTGGATCAGGCCTGGGGCGGCACGCCGTAGGGGACGCTCGGCGCGTTGTGCTTGGCCAGGACGTCGGCGATGGCCTCGCGCAGGTACTCGCTCTGGCGGATGCGGGTGGCGCGGGAGAGGGTCTTCAGGGCCTCCAGCCGGTCGCGGGTGAGCCGGAAGACGACGGAGGTGAGGCGGGGCGTTGGGTGGGAGATGGTCATACCTTGATACACATCGTCCTACGTCCTGAGCCTCGGTCAACTTCTTCGCCGAGGACCGCAAACGAGTTCTCTGAGACCTCCCAAACGAGTTCTCTGAGACCTCGAACGACGGATTCTCCGAGAGCCGGGGAAACGAGTTCTCTGAGACGTCGTTCCAGACGTCGTTCCAGTCACTCGAAGATGTAGGTCCGGATCTGGAGCCCCCCGACGACGGCACCCGCGATGCGGATGCCCTGCCCCGCCGTCACCTCGGCCGCGCCGCCCAGGTAGAGGCCGAACACCGGGAGGAGCTCGTACTGGATGCCGAAGCCGAGCCGGGGACCGGCGGTCACGTTGGGCGCGACGTGGATGGCGAGCTCAGCGGTGAGGTAGGTCTTGAACCGCTCCTCGCCGAAGTACGCCCGCAGCCCGCCGGCGAGCGCCACGTCCACGCTGGGCCCGCCGAACCCGGTGCGCGCCCCGACCGTCCATTCGTTGCCCGAGAGCCCCAGGGGAAAGGTGAGCAGCGTCTCCAGCACTCCCCGACGGCCCTCCTCGGTCTCGCCGCCCGACTTCACCTCGCGCTTGAAGTCGATGCCGCCGCCCACCAGGAAGCCGAGCGCCCCGCGGTGGTCGAACCGCTCCTCCTCGTCGGCACGAACGGCGCCGGGGATCAGGAGTAGGCCCAGCGCGAGCGCCGCCCACCAGGGGGACGCCCGCCGAACTCCCCGCATCAGGGGGAGGCCTGCGGAGCGGCGCAGGGGCGCCGCATGTCCAGGCTCACGCGCGCAGAGCGCGCCGGCCTCCAGGCTCAGCCCCCCGCACCAGGGGGACGCCTGCGGAAGCGCGCAGCGCGCGCCGGCCTCCGGGCTCAGGAGTACGCTCCGGCCGGCGGCAGCCCCACCGCCTCGTTCAGCCGGCCCGAGCGGAACGGCTCGAGATCCAGCGCCACGAAGGCGAAGCCACGGGCCTGGAGCGCCCGGTTGATCCGCTCGCGGAACGCGGGATCCGCGAACCGGTGCTGCTCCTCGGCCGCGACCTCCAGCCGAGCGATGTCTCCGTGATACCGGACCCGGAAGTTGCGCAGCCCGGCGGCCCGCAGGTCCGACTCGGCGCTGCCGATCTGCACGAGGCGCTCCGGGGTGACCGCCGTCCCGTACGGGATGCGGGAGGCGAGGCAGGGCATCTGAGGCTTGTCCCAGGTCCGGAGCCCGAGCGCACGGGAGTGGGCGCGAATCTCTTCCTTGGTCAGCTCCACCTCGGCCAGGGGCGAGCGAATCGCCCGCTCGCGCGCGGCCTGGTGTCCGGGCCGGTGGTCCCGCAGGTCGTCAGCGTTGAATCCGTCGATGACCGCCGCCAGCCCGAGCTGGGCCGCCCGCTCGGCGCAGAGGGTGTACAGCTCGCTCTTGCAGAAGTAGCAGCGGTTGGTGGGGTTCGCGGCGTAGCGCGGATCGCTCACCTCGTCCGAGTTCACCGAGAGGTGCCGCACCCCCAGCTCGGCAGCGAGCGCCTCGGCCTCTCGCTTCTCCTCGGGAGCGACGCTCGCCGAGATGGCGGTCAGGGCCACCGCGTGCTCGCCCAGCTCGTCCCGGGCGATGCGGAGGACGAAGGTGCTGTCCACTCCGCCGGAGAACGCCACCAGCGCCGAGCCGAGTTCCCGCACGGAGCTGCGGAGCCGCAGCACCTTGTGCTCGCTCCGCTCGACCAGCTGCTCCCACTGCGCGGGCGTCAGCACGGCGGGCGCACTCCTCCGACGATCAGCGCTTGCCCTTCGCCTTGCGCGGCTTTGCCACGCGGGCGGCCCGGGCGGCGGGACGGGCGCGCGCGCCCTTCTTCGCCGGGGGGCTGGCTCGCATCCTCTTGCCGGTGATGACCTTCAGCTCGTCCGGCGCGACATTGCCCATGTCCAGGAGCGCCTGGAAGATCCGCAGCGCGCCCGACTCGACCGTCTCCACGTCGGAGCGGATGGTCACCTCGGGAGAGGAGGGGGGCTCGTAGGGCTCGGTGATGCCGACGAAGTTCGGAATCTCCCCGGCGAGCGCCTTCTTGTAGCGCCCGGTCGAGTCCCGCTGGATGAGCTTCTCGGTGGGGCAGTCGACGTAGACCTCGAGGTAGCGGCCGATCAGGCGCCGGTTCTCCTCGCGCGCCCCCTTGTACGGGCTCACCGAGGCCACCAGCGTCGCGACCCGGTTCCGGGTCAGGAGATTGGCGACGAGGCCCAGCCGGCGTACCCCGATGTTCCGCTCTTCCTTGGTGTCGGCCGTCCCACCCCAGAAGTCCTCGGCGAGGTCGTTCTCGTCGAGCACCTCGACCGCACGGCCCACCTGGCGGAGCCGGGCGGCGATGTAGTCGACGAGGGTCGTTTTCCCGGCGCCGGACATCCCGGTCAGCCAGAGCGTGAAGCCGTGGTTGGGGGCCATGAACACTCCGCA
>DASROG010000233.1:0-8275 GCA_035646995.1 Myxococcaceae bacterium | reverse complement strand
AGCGTCGTTCAGACCAGCGTCGAGACCGCCGCCGTCCGGCGTCCCGCCCTCTCCGCCGTTGCCGCCGTCCGTTCCGCTGCCCGCATCCCCGGACGAGCCGCCGGCGTCCGGGTCGGGGGGCGGCGGCAGCGGGTTGCCCGAGACGAGGATGCTGTTCGGGTCGAACGGGACGTAGGTGCCGTCGCTGGCGCGGAAGAATCCCGGGAGCCAGTCGGAGGTCGCGTTCACCGTCGTGCTCTTCGCCAGGGCGACCTGGATGCCGCGGGCGGTGGCCACCGGCTCGGCGGCGTCGATGGCGATGCGGCCGGGCACGATGCGGTCCCAGAGCACGCGGCTGAGGAGCACGCCCTGCTCGAGATGGCTTGCGTTCCCGTTCGTCGCCCGGGCGTCCACGGTGAGGCCGACGGACCTCTCCACGTCCACGAGGACCTCGAAGGGAACGTCGAACGGATTCCCGTTGTAGTTGTCGATGCCCAGCCCGGGCGCCCGGAGGAAGGTGACGTCGTAGAGAGGCGAGCCACCGTCGGGGTTGGCGCGCTGGACGATGCCGTCGGCCTCGCGGCCGGCGAGGCGCACCGTCGGTGGCAGGAGCAGCGGCCGGTCGCTACCCACGGTGAGCGCGAGCCGGGACAGCGGGGCCACCCGCTCGGGAAGCACCGCGGAGAGCGAGGCGGTGGTGGTGTCGAGCAGGACGTTGAGCGACTTGGTGCTGACGTGCCCCAGCGTGTCCACGCCGATGAAGGTGAGCTGCAGCTGCCCCACGCCCGAATCGGCCACCCCGCTGGTCACCAGGGTGCAACGAGTGAAGTCCACCACTCCGGTGTACGGAGGCACGTTCCAGCTGAAGACGCCGGTGCTCGGGGCGCCGCCGCACGTGACCGTGACCGAGGCCACGCCGTTCACCGAGTCCGCGTCCAGGCTCACCGGCGCGTTGAGGGCGATGGTCTGCCCCTCCAGCGGAGAATGGATGGTGAGCGTCGGGCCGACGCCGCCATCCGCCGGCACGCTGGGGAGCTCGAGATCGAGGCAGGCCGGGAGCATCAGGCAGGACGCGGCGAGGAAGAGCTTCCGACACCTCACCGTCATCACGGACAAAGGGCGATCCTCCCGGGGAGCAGGCGCCGCACCAGGGTAGCAGACCACCGTCGCACGCGGAGAAAAGGGGAGCGGCTCCGGGGTGGTCGGGTCGACCCCGGGGTGTGTGCATCCACGGCGGAGACTGGGCAGGCCCGTGGGAAGGTCGTGCTGGAGACCGATGGACCCAGCGTGCTCTTCGCGCTCAAGGCGCGGTGCAGCCGGTCGATGGGCAACCGCTGGTGGTCCCGTTGAAGCTCTGGGCGCACAAGAGGTTCCCGGTGAAGGTGTTGGTTGCGGTGAGGTCGGGCGTGTTGTTCGCCCCGGTGGTCTGCCACATCGCCACGATGCCGTAGCCGGCGCTGGACCGGATGATGCTGTTGGTGAGGAGGTTCGGCGGTGGGATGTACTGGGTCTCGAAATCCCCGACGAGCAGCCCGCCCTGATCCTGGGTCGCGGGATCCTTGCAGTTGTTGGAGCTGATCCCGTTGACGCCTCCCGCGTACTCGATCACCACGTGGTCGAGCTGCGAGCCGGTGGCGGTGTCCAGCCAGAGGCCCACCCAGTCGCCCGGAGCCGGTGTCGCCTCGCCGGAGGTGAAGACGATGGGGTCCGCCGCGGTCCCCTGAGCCCTGAGAACGCCCACCAGGTTGTTGGGAGAATTTCCGTTGGTTCCGAAGGTGACCATCGCTCCAACGGTGGTCGGCGCCAACCTGGGGAAGAGGATGCGCGCGCCGGCCTCGACGGTGAGCGTCACCGGAGTGATACCCGTGGCCGGGGCGACCCGGAGCCCGGAGGTCTGGATCCGCACCGGAAGATGCCTGTGGATGGTCGTATCGAGGGTGACGTTGAAGGTACCGACGACGTTCACCATCGGCAGGGCGTTGCTCGGCGAGGCGTAGCTCCCGGCGGGAACGTTGCTGAGCGCCATCATCCCCAGGCTGAGCACGTATCCCGGCGCGCCCTGAACGGTGATTCCGGCGGAGTCCGCCGTGAAGCCGCCGCCGGCGTCGAAGTAGACGCCCCCGCCCTGCGGCGTGTCGATGGTGACGTCCTTCACGCGGACGTTCTCCGCCGGGGGCGCGGCGAAGCCGGCGCCAACCCCGACGATGGCCGAGTCGGCGTAGGACCCGCCGAGCCCGCCACCGCCCCGGAGCGTGCTCCACCTCAGGTCGACGAGGGAGGTGTTGCTCGTCGCCCGGAGCGCACCCCACGGCTGAGCGCCAGCCGGCACGAAGGAGATGGACCCGCCCGGGCCGGTACCGGCCGCGACCAGCGAGGCTCCGGCGTTCACGTTGATGGTGGCGGTCGCTCCCAGCGAGACGATGGCACAGGGCTGGATGGTGACCGTGGCCGGCCCGTTGATGGCGATGGTGTTCGGGACGGAGTGGGTGACCCCGTCGCCCGCCCAGGTCTCGCTCGCGCCGATGTTGCTCCCGTGCGTGACGACGGTGCCGTTCGCCGGGGGGCAGCTGGCCGCTCCGGTGACGGTGACCGTGGCGCTTCCGGAGCGCGTGGGGTCGTCCACGCTGGTCGCGGTGATGGTGTAGGTCCCCGGCGCGGCGCTGCCGAACACCGCGGTATTCCCGCTCGGCGAGAGCGTTCCGCCCGACGGAGCGACGCTCCAGAACACGCTTCCGGAGCAGAGTCCGCTCGAGCTCACGGAGGCGTTGATGGTCGACGTGCCGCCGGTGACGACGCTCGACGGATTCGCCCCCACCGAGACCCCCTGTACGAGACAGCCGGTGCTGCTCCCCCCGCGCCGGTCGAGGGCGACCAGGGCGTTGTTGAGCGGGTCCACGTAGTACACGGTGGGCTCGCCGTCGGCGGCGACCAGGGTCGAGGCATTGGCCAGGAGCCGGTACCGGTAGATCCACCGGGGCTTCAGGCCCGGTCCGAAGTGCACCACGACGTCGCCGAGCGTCGCCCCATTCAGGAGCACGGTGAGGCTCCCGTTGGCTCCGGCGACCACGTTGCGCCCGAGCCGCGGCACGGGAGTCCCGGCATACACGTAGAGCCCGGGCACGCGCGCGGTGGCCACGGGCCCCGTCCCGTCCGGGGGCCAGGCCTCGAAGACGGTGTTCGGCGGCTCGTTCCGCATCGTGACCACGTTCCCCTCCGCCAGGGCGGCGAGGACCAGCGGCGGATCGGTGAGGAATGGGTCGGGAAGGAACACCCCTTGCTTGGCGAGGTAGCTCCCGCTGACCGCGCCGCTGGCGCCCACCCGCACCACCTCCCATCCGACGCCGCCCGGGCAGTCGACGTCGATGAGCACCGCGAAGCTTCCGTCGGGGAAGGGCAGCAGGCGGTTCACGCTTCCGGAGCTTCCGGCGAAGCACCCGGCGCCGAAGACCGGGTCCGCCACCCGGCCCTGGGGCACGAAGAGGTTTCCGGGCAGGGCGAGGAGAGCCCAGACCGGGCCGCAGCTGGTGGAGACGTCGTTGGGTGCGAGGTAGGTCCGGGCGCTCCCGTGCGCCCCAGCAGCTCCTCCGAAGCTCGGCGGACCGAGCTCCAGGGTGGTGCTCGTGCCCACTGTGCTGGTCTCTGCGGCGTCGACGAGCGACAGGCACCGGAGCGTCTGGGTCGCGGTGGGCGCGGGGTACCAGCAACCGTCCAGCGATCCGGTGAAGCCGTCCGGCAGACAGACCAGGTCGTCGACCCGGGTGAGGACGTTTCCCAGCACGCCGCCGTCGCTGAGCGGCGCCACCAGCGGGTGGGGGATGGTGTAGCTCGCCGCTGCCCGGATCTGTCCAGCGGGCTCTCCGAGCGCGACGACGTCGCTGCCTCCCTGCCGCGTCGTGCTCGGCCGGGCCATGAGGACGCGCCCGCGCCCGTCGAAGTCCACGGCGAAGTACCCCGCGTCGTTCGGGAAGGGCGTGCCGGCGTCCGCGGCGACCGGCCCCGGCGGGAGGGACGCCCCCACCACCCGGATGCTCGGGGCGTCGAAGGGCACGTAGATCCCGTCCGTGCCGCGGAAGAAGCCCGGGAGCCACTCGGCGGTCGGGCCGGGGACCGCGTCGCGGGTGGCGAGCGGGAGCTGGACTCCCGCGGAGGTGGCCACCGGGTCGGCGGCGGAGACCGCGATGCGTCCCGGAACGGATCGGTCCCAGAGCACGCGGCTGAGGAGCACTCCTTGCTCCAGGTGGCTCGCGTTTCCGTTGGTGGCCTTCGCATCGACGGTGATGCTCGCGCGCCGCTCGACGTCGGAGAGGACCTCGAAGGGAACGTTGAAGGGATCGCCGGAGTAGTCGTCGATGCCCAGACCCGGAGCCCGGAGGAAGGTGACGTCGTAGAGGGGAGCGCCACCGTCGGGGTTGACGCGCTGGACGATTCCGTCCGCCTCGCGCCCGGCGAGCCTCACGGTCGGGGGGAGCAGGAGCGGCCGGTCACTGCCCACCGTGAGCTGCAGGGACGACAGCGGCACCACTCGCGGAGGAAGGACCGCCGACAGGGCTGCGGTGGTCGTGTCGAGGAACACGTTGAAGCTCTTGCTGCTCGCGTTCCCCAGCCGGTCCACCCCGATGAAGGTGAGCTGGAGCTGTCCGAACCCGGCATCCGTCGAGCCGGTGGTGACCAGGCTGCAGCGAGTGAAGTCCACCACCCCGGTGTACGGGGCGACGTTCCAGGTGAAGACGCCGGTGCTGGGCGCGCCACCGCACGTGACGGTGACCGAGGCCACCCCGTTGACCGACACGGCCTCCACGTTCACTGCCGCGTTCAGGGGGATGGTCTGGCCCTCGCGCGGCGAGCGCACCGTGAGGTCCGGCCCCACGCCGCCGTCGGCGCCCACGTCCGGCAGGGCGAGGTCGTGACAGGCGCCGAGCACACCGGCCAGGAGGCACGGCGCGAGCGCACGGGACAGGCGCGTGGTCACGGTCACCGGTACCCCCTGCTCCGACCGCGTGGCGGGAGCCTAGCGGGCGTCGCCTCGGAGGGGGTGAGGAAAGGTGGCTGGTCAAACCGGACCCGGGGGCCTGCTGCAACGTGGCGGCGCTCCTCGAATGTTCTGTACAGTTCCTCGGGCAAGCCTGCGCCGAGCTCCTCGCTGCCGGACGGCGCTCCACGAGGGGAATGACCGTGACGTCGCTTCGCGTGGCAGTGCTGCTCGCGCTCACCTTCGCCGGCGTGGTCCTCGCCGCGGAGCAGCGCCCGAATCTCCTGGTGCTGGACCTCGAGCCGCGCGGGGTCGGACTGCCCGAGGCACAGGCGGCGACGGGCAGCGTCGTCCGCGGGCTTCGCCAGCTCGAGGTCTTCCAGGTACTCAGCTCGGACGACGTGCGCCAGCTGCTCGCCCTGGAGCGGACGCGGCAGCTGTCGGGGGAGAAGGCGGAGAGCAGCGTCGGTCAGCTCGGTGCGGCGCTGAATGCGCCCAACGCGGTGGTGGGCAGCGTGACCCGGGTGGGGGGAAAGCTCCAGGTGGAGATCCGCCTCCTCGACGCCCCGACGCAGAAGGTGCTCGCCCAGAAGAGCCTGAACCAGGCCACGGTCGAGCAGGTGGCGACCCAGCTCCCGGGTCTGGCGCAGGAGCTGATGGCGCCGTTGCTCCGCGAGCAGCAGGGATTCCTGGTGGTGAAGTCGCGCGAGGAGGCGGCGGAAGTCCTGGTGGACGACACGCTGGTGGGGAGCATCCCGCTGAAGAGCTCGATCGACCTGTCGAGGGGCATCCACCGGATGACGGTGCGCAAGGACGGATTCATCGCCCAGACCCGCTCGGTGCGCATCGAGCCCAAGCAGACCACCGTGGAGGAGGTCGCGCTGCAGCCCTCGGCGGACTACGCGAAGGTCTACAAGGACAAGTACGGGAAGATGCGGGTCGGGGCGTGGATCGCCACGGGCGTGGCGGTGGCCAGCCTCACCACCGCGGTCTTCATGACCGTCTCCGCCAACGGCGAGTACAACGACGAGTTCAAGCCGCGGCAGGCCTGGTTGCAGGGCGCCGCGGGCACGGGGCCTCAGACCAAGCCGCCGGACATCGCCAACAACCAGGCGGCGAACGCGGCGTGGGACAGCTGCACCGCCAGCGGCGCCGTTGCCTGCAAGCAGGCTGCGGAGGACACCAAGAGCAGCGTGCAGGTGAAGCAGTACGTGGCCATCGGCACGGCGGTGGTGGGCGTCGCCTCGGCGGGTGTGGCCACCTGGCTGTGGCTGAGCGGCAAGGACCCGAACCGCTACGCCGACCTGGTCGCCGGCGTGAGCCCGAATCCGCAGGGCGGGATGACGCTGGCCCTGGCCGGCCGGTTCTGAAGCCCCGCCGAGGTGTCCTGCCGAGGTGTCAAACACCTTCGACGCCCGGCTCGCTCTGCTCACGACTCCGGCGCTCGTCGATGCGTGCGGCGACGTCTCCAGAGGGGAGGGTGCCAGGACACCCGGCGTCCGATGGGGATTCCACAATTGTGAAATCTTCCGCTTGGACTGCTTGCCCGGGAGACAGGTGGACGCTAGGGTGACATCTCGATGCGGCTTTCGGAGAAGGACTCCCGGCAGGAGCGAATGGAGCAGGAGCGGCGCGCGGTGCTCGATGCGTGGCCCCTGCCGGCCCAGGCCGCCGTTCCCGAGGCCGACGAGCCGCTGGACCGGTCAGCCGAAGGGGACGACGAGCCCATCACCGAGAAGATGCCCGCCGGGCCCTCTCCCCGCGAGCCGCGCCAGCGCTGAGCCGGGCCCCCCGGCCTCCAGTGGCCGGAAGCTGAGGGGTGTCCCCCACGCGACCTAGACCGTCGCGGGGGCGACCGAATCGGTCTGCAGGGAGAGACCGCGTCCGTCCGGGGTGACGTCGAACTTCGCCACGCCTCCCGCCTGCAGCGCTCCGAAGAGGAGCGCCTCCGCCAGCGGCTTCTTCAGTGCCTGGTCCACGAGGCGCGCCATCGGCCGGGCGCCGAAGGCCGGGTCGTAGCCGTTCTCGGCGAGCCAGGCCCGGGCCCCGGGCGTCAGCTCGAGAGTGACCTTCTTGTCCGAGAGCTGTGCCTGGAGCAGGCCGACTTCCTTGTCGACCACCTTGAGGATGGTCTCCGGGCCAAGGCCGGAGAAGAGGATCCACCCGTCGAGGCGGTTGCGGAACTCCGGGGTGAACGTTCGCTCGATGGCGTCCTTCGCCTTCGAGGTGTCGAGGACCATGTCCCCGCCGCCGAAGCCGATGGTCTTGCTGCTCATCTCCCGGGCCCCGGCATTCGTGGTGAGGATGAGCACCACGTTCCGGAAATCCGCCTTGCGCCCGTTGTTGTCGGTGAGCGTGGCGTGGTCCATGACCTGGAGGAGGATGTTGAACAGGTCGGGGTGGGCCTTCTCGATCTCGTCGAGCACCACCACCGAGTAGGGGTGCTTGCGGACCGCATCGGTGAGGAGCCCGCCCTGGTCGAATCCCACGTAACCCGGCGGCGCGCCGATGAGCCGCGAGACGGTGTGCTTCTCGCTGTACTCGCTCATGTCGAAGCGGAGGAACTCCACTCCGAGCACGCGGGCGATCTGCTTCGCCAGCTCGGTCTTGCCCACGCCGGTGGGGCCGCTGAAGAGGAAGCTGCCGATGGGCTTCTCCGGCGAACGCAGCCCGCTCCGGGAGAGCTTGATCGCCGAGGCCAGCTCCTGGATCGCCGGGTCCTGCCCGAAGATGACGCTCCTCAGGGCCGGCTCGAGATTGGCGAGGGCCTCGCGGTCGGAGTGCGAGACGCTCTTCTGAGGAATCTTCGCGATCTTGGCGACCACCGCCTCGACGTCGTGCGCGGTCACCCGGTGCGTCCGGTCCTTCTCGCCCCGGAGCCGGTCCGCAGCGCCAGTCTCATCCACCACGTCGATGGCCTTGTCCGGGAGGAAGCGGTCATTGATGTACTTGGCCGAGAGCTCTGCCGCGGCGCGGATCGCATCCTCGTCGTAGGTGACGTCGTGGTGCTCCTCGTAGCGGGACTTCAGCCCCTGGAGGATGAGCACCGTGTCCTCGACCGTCGGCTCACCGACCTCGATCTTCTGGAAGCGACGGGAGAGGGCGCGGTCGCGCTCGAAGCTCGCCTTGTACTCCTGATACGTCGTGCTGCCGATGCAGCGCAGCTTGCCGGACTGGAGCACCGGCTTCAGGAGGTTCGAGGCATCCATGCTGCCGCCGGTGGTGGCGCCAGCGCCGACGATGGTGTGGATCTCGTCGATGAAGAGGATGGCTCCGGGCTGCTTCTGCAGCGCCTTGAGCACCGCCTTCAGCCGCTCCTCGAACTGA
>DASROG010000232.1:0-8145 GCA_035646995.1 Myxococcaceae bacterium | reverse complement strand
CTCGACGATCTTGCCGCCCCTGAAGTAGACGTGCGCGAGCCGGAAGCGCCTTCCGATGAGACGGCAGTTCCGGAAGATGCCCCGGACCTCGCTGGGAACCGCGCTGGTCGCGACGTCGAAGTCCTTGGGGGTCCGGCCCGCCAGGAGGTCCCGGACGCAGCCGCCCACGAGGTACGCCTGGTGGCCGTACTGCAGAAGCCGGTTCACCACCTTGAGCGCGTCCGGATCCAGCTTGTCCGGGTCGATCTCCGGTGCGTGGTCTCTCGGCACCGGTGCGGTGGGGTCGAGGTGGTCGGCGTCGCTCTCCCACAGGACGGGCGGGACCGGCTCGGGCTCCTTCTCGTCGTGCGGTGGCGGCGGCTCGGGCACGGGCCCGGCGAGCGGATCCGGCCCGTCCTCGTCGTCGTCGAGCTCCTCGTCGTCCTCCGCCCCCGCCTCTGGCGACTCGCCCTCGAGCGCGGACTCCAGCTCGCGGTCCCCGGAGTCGTCGGGCAGCGTGTCCTCGGTGCGTGCGGTGGAGGCGGAAGGCCGGGGAGCGGTGGGATCGTCCGTCATCAGCGATTGACGCCCCGGGTCGGAGCGAGCTTTGAAGGGCACGCGTCTATACCATGCGAACGCTCCTGACGGGCGCCACCGGACTCATCGGAGCAAACCTGGTCCGTACCCTCCTCCGGGGTGGGGAGCGTCCGCGCGTGCTGCTCACGCCCGGCTCGGATGCCCGGTCCCTCGGCGGACTGGAGGTGGAGCGGGTGTCGGGGGACGTGCGCGATGCGCACTCCCTTGCCAAGGCAATGGCCGGGATCCAGCGGGTGTTCCACGCCGCGGGGCACGTGCGGTTCGACGATGCAGGGAGGCTCCTGCTCTGGACCATCAACGTCGAGGGCACACGGCAGGTCCTCCAGGCCGCGCGCAGCGCCGGGGTGCGCCGGCTGGTGCACGTCTCCTCCAGCGTCGCCATGGGCCACGGCACGCTGGACCGGCCGGCGACCGAGGAGGGGCCTCCTCCCGAGCGCAGCACGCCCTACGCGGAGAGCAAGCGCGCCGCGGAGGAGCTGGCGCTGGGCGACTGGGGCGACCTCCAGGTGGTCGCCTGCAACCCCACCTTCGTGGTGGGCCCGTACGGGACGGGCGCGAGCAGCGCCGAGGTGGTGCGGCTGGTCGCCTCCGGCGTGGTGAAGGCCTACCCGCCGGGAGGGGCCAACTTCGTCAACGCCGACGACGTGGCGGACGGGCTCGTCCTGGCCATGCGCGCCGGCCGCCCGCGGACCCGCTACATCCTCGGGGGAGAGAACCTCACCCACCGGGAGTTCCTGGCCCAGGTGGCAGAGGAGTGCGGTCAGCGGCCGCCGTCGGTCCCTCTCCCCGGCTGGGCGGCCCGGGCGCTGGGCCGAACGGGCGACGTGCTGGGCGCCCTCTCCTCCGCGAGGCTGGGCTGGGTGAACACGCCCTTCCTCCGCCAGCTGTTCGAGCCGGCCTACGTGAGCTCCGCGCTCGCGCAGCGCACCCTGGGCTATCGCCCGCGACCGGTGCGCCACGGCATTCGCGACGCGCTCCGCTGGTACCAGGAGCAGGGGCTGTTGCCCCGGGACCGCCCGCTCACCCCTCGCGGCGTCCTGGTCAGAAGCTGATCGGCCGGCGCACGACGTCCACAGTCGTGGTGGTTCCGTCGGTCCGGCGCACCTCGAGTCGGACCACTGTCCCCTCCTCGCCGCGCAGGCGGGAGACGGCCTCGGTGAAGCCGAGCTCGGCGATGGTCTGCCCGTCGACCCGGAGCACCACGTCCCCCGGGTGGAGCCCGGCCGCCGCGGCACCGCCGGCGGCCACCAGGTTCCCGAGCACCAGGCCGTCCTCGTTCCGGTTCACCACCGCGCCGATGCCCACCAGATCCGTCGCCGGTGCCTGGTCCGTCGCCACCGGACGCAGGGTGACCTCCACCTCGGTCCGGCCCCGCGGGAGGGTGACGATGCGGCGGTGGTAGCGCTCGGCCTCGACCGCGACGCTCACCGGCGCGTCGGAGAGACCTTCCAGCTCGAACCGGCCGTCCGGTCCGGTGAACGTCCCGGTGCGGACCAGCACCGAGTCCTCGCCCGGCGAGGCCTCCACCGCGACCCGCGCGGCGGCGACCGGCTGTCGGGTATTCGCGTCCCGCACCACGCCCACCAGCTGGCGTCCGGCGCGCAGCCGGAGATCCTTCTCCACGCGGGCCCCGGGCGTGTTCGGGAGCTCCACCCGGAGGCGCTCCGACGGACCGCTGTCCGCGGCCAGGGCCTGCAGCTCCCAGGGACCCGCGCCGAGACCGCGCACCTCGAACCGCCCCTCGGGATCGACGATGGACAGGGTGCGCGAGGATTCGGCCCGGCGCAGTCGCACCAGCTGCAGCGCGAAGGCGGTGGCCGGGCGGCCGTCAGCGTGCAGGACGCGGCCGGCGAGCACGCCTCCTGGCCGGACGGTGAGCAACACCTCGGTGTCGCCCGGCTCGATGCCCACCCGCTCCGAGACGAGATCTCCGGCCGCGGCCTGGGCCCAGCCCACCTGCGCGGGAACGTCCTCGAACCGGAAGCGCCCCTGGGCGTCGGTGGTCACCGGAGCCGGGAGGATCGCGGCCGGGCTCCGTCCTCGCCCCCGGCCAGCGCCGAGGGTCACCACCGCGTCGGGAACGGGGACACCGCTCGGCTCCACCACGCGCCCGGCGAGCGTCCTCTCCTGGAGCCCCTCCGAGGGCACGGGCCCGAGCCGGAGGGTGACGGTGCGGGTCCGGCCGCTCCCCCGGAGCGCCTCGGCGGCGGGAGTGAACCCCGTCGCGCGCGCCACCACCACGGCCTCTGGCGGGGCGGTGCCCGAGAAGGCGCCGTGTGCGTCGGTTGTCCACGTCCGCTCCGGGCTGAGAAGCCCCGGCTGGGTCCCGGGCACCCGGAGCGCGACGGTGGCCCCGGCGATGGGGGCGCCACCGTCGGCCGCCTCTACCCGGCCGCTCAGCCTCACCTCGGGGTCGAGCGAGAGGACCAGCTCCGGCGTGCCAGCAGGCGCGGGCGCGATGAGCCGGATGGGGCTCTGCCCCCACGCCGGGCCGAACGGGACGTAGCCCTCGGCGATCACCGCCGCGAGCTGGTGCGGACCGGAGCGCGAGGGCACGAGACGGAAGCGGCCGTCCGGCCCCGAGCGCACCGAGCTGGCACCCTCGGGGGCGAGGAAGGTCACCTCGGCTCCGACGACCGGACGGCCGTCCTCGGCGGAGACGAGGCGTCCGGTGAAGGGCGGGAGCGCGGAGGCAGGGTCGCCACGGGGGGCGAGGTCGGGACCCGCCGGAGCCAGCGGGGAGCTCCGCGGCGCCGGCGCCGCGGGCGTGGGGGCCGGCGGGCGAACGGAAGCGGTGGCCTGCGCCTCCACCGGGCCCGTCGGGGAGGTGTCGCGCCGGACGAGAAGGAGAACCACGGCGGCGAGCACGGCGAGCGCGACGAGCCAGGGCCAGCGACGACGACGGGACGAGGGATGGACGGCCATGCAGGAGCGGCTCCAGCGTGCCCGTGCCGGCGGCCACGCTCAAGCCGGTGGGTCAGGGGCGCCTCCGCCCGCGCTGAGTCCTGGGGCGGGCATCATCGAGCACGCTGAGGTAGTCGATGGACCGCGGCTCGGGCGGCGGGGGCGGCGCCCCGAGCGCCGCCACCCGGCGGGTGAAGGCCTTCACGATGTCCGGCAGGGGCCGGAACGCCTGGAGCACGGCATCTGGGCCCTGGAGCGCTCCCTCGAGCGCCTGGAGCAGCGGCGCCGCGACGGCCTGGATCGGCAGTCCGCGCCGGACCAGGTCCTGGAACGAGTTGCTGAGGGTGAGGAGGTTGTGCCCCGCGGTCTGCACCATCTCTACCGCGACCCGGGCCACCTGCGCCGCGGTGAGCTCGCCGTCGGCGAGCAGCACCAGGGCGGCCTGGAAGTAGTTGAAGATCGGAACGACCCGGGGGCCGTAGCGGGCGAAATAGGCCGGCGGGGTCAGCCGGTCGAGGTGGATGAAGATGCGGCGCACCGGATCGGCCCGGGGGATGGCACGCCAGGCGGTGAAGATGCGGGCGCGGTCGTCGGGATAGACCTGCGCCGCCTCGAGGACCTGTCCGAGCACTGGCTCGTCCACGCGGCCGGAGATGAGGTCGGCGTAGAGCGAGTAGATGAAGGCGTCGGCCTCGGCGTCGTCGCCGAAGAGCACCTCCTCGGCCTCGACCGGCGCCTGGATCCGGCTCTCCAGCAGGACCGGGAGCTTGTAGCCGACCTGGCCCCGGAGCGCGCGGAAGCGGCCGCGCAGGAGGTTCCGCACGTTGTCCTTGAGCACCAGCTCGTCCCACTCCACGCCGTCGAGCTTGAGCTTGGCCTCGAGCACGGTGCGCATCTGGGTGGGGCTTCCGGAGATGATGCAGAGGCGGGAGTCGCCCTGGGCCCGGAGCTCGCGGATGAGCGCCGCCGCGCCGGGCACGGCCTGCTTCTCGGTCGCCTTCTGCAGCGCGGTGCGGACCAGCTGGGCGAAGGTGTCGAACTCCGTCTGGAGGTAGGTCTTGTCCAGATCCCAGCGGTAGATGCGACGGGGCGGCCGCGGGTCGATGCGGTCCGGGAGTGCCATCGGTCAGGTGCTGACGGGCGAGAGCCCCTCCCGGATCACGTGGGCGAGGTCGGAGCTGACGGCCTTGGCGGCGACCTTGCCGGCGTTGGCAATGGCCCGCGCCCTGGACCGACCGTGGGCCTTGATGAACAGTCGATCGAAGCCGAGCACCGGGGCGCCGCCGTACTGCTGCCAGTCGGTCACGTCCTTGAGCTGCCGGAGCCCGTTGCTGAGCATGGCGAGGCCGACCTTCCAGCGAAGGGCCGAGTGGTAGGCGTAGTTGGCCAGCTCGACCACCGTCTCCGCCACGCCCTCCAGCATCTTGAGGCAGACATTTCCCACGAACCCGTCGCAGCAGATGACATCCGCCGTTCCCTTGGGGATGTCGACGCCCTCCACGTTTCCCACGAAGCGAATGCCCGGGTGCTGGAGCAGCTTGGCATGCGCCTCCACCACGCGAGGCGGACCCTTGGTGGCCTCGGTGCCGTTGGACAGCAGGGCCACCGAGGGGTGCGGGTTCTTGCTGATGATGCGCGCGTAGGCCGAGCCCATCACCGCGAAGACCACAAGATCTTCGGCCGAGGCGTCCACCGTCGCGCCCACGTCGAGGATGAGGCTGAAGGGGTCCTGCTTGCTCCCGTGCCAGGTCCGGGTCGGGAAGACGCTGGCCAGGGCGGCGCGCCGCACTCCCGGGATGAGCTGGAAGGTGCGAGCGCAGGCCAGCACGCCGGCCCCGGTGTTCCCGGCGCTCACCACCGCGTCCGCCTCGCCGTCGGCCACCAGTTGGGTGGCGACGAGGATGGAGGCCTTCGGGGTGCGGCCGAGAGCCTCGGAGGGCTTCTCGTGCATCCCGACGAAGTCCGGGGCGTGGTGCACGCTGATCCGCTCGCCGTTGTGGCGGGTCTCGGAGAGGACCTGGGCGATCTGCTGGCCATCGCCGACCAGGAGGGCGTGGACGTGCGGTGCCTCGAGGGAGAGGGCCGCCGCCCCCCGGACCACCTCGGCCGGCCCGTGGTCGCTTCCCATGACGTCGAAGGCGATGGTGGTTGCGCGGGGAGGCATCGGACCGGAACCGGCCATCCTAGTGGAGTCCGGGGCCGGCGACCGAGCCCGATCCACACGGTGGCGCTCGGGTCCCGCGCGTCCGGGACCTTACGGCGGCCACCTCCCGGCACCGAGAGCTCCCGCCGCGGCCACGGGTTGGCGGGGGCCTCGGCGACCGGGGGCGAGCCCGGGGCCCGCGATGGCTACCCGGTCCTGAGCGCCTCGCGGGCGTCGATCAGGTCGCAGGCATCGACCACCTCGTGGTGGCCGGCGCGGTTGTAGGTGTGCGTGCCGATCAGCCCTGGAGCCCAGGTGGGACGGATGGTCCGGACCGTCTGCTCGGCGTACTCGCGCGGGTTCAGCTGGATGATCTCGTTCAAGAGCAGGCTGTGGCCGTACACGGGCGCGCAGCTCTGGCTCGGGCGGACCAGGCGGCCGTCCTGCTCGAGGATGGCCCCGGCTCCGCGACTCCGGAGCACGTCGGAGCAGATGGGGTTCGCCGGATGCGCGGTCCACTCCCCGGTGAGCGAATGGGAGGAGAAGAGCAGCAGCTCGACCTCTCCCCCCGACCGCTCGCCCACGGTGGGGAAGAACCACCAGCGGCCGTCGTGCTCGAACGCGGTGGTGTCCACGGCGAACAGGCCGCGCTGGAGGACGTGCTCCCGCTTCCATCTCCGGGGAAAGTCGGTCGCGCGGTAGAGCACCACCTCGTGGTCCGCGCCGGACTCGGGGATCATGAAGTGCTCGCCGGCGTGTCGGAACACATGCGGGTACGAGAGGTGGCGACCGGTGTCGAGGCAGGTCTCGTGCGGACCGAGCGTCCCGTCCCCGAGCACCTCTGCCACCCCGATGACCCCGCGCCGCTCGGCGTAGATCCAGTCCTCGAAGAAGAGCCAGGTCCGTCCGGCGTGCTCCACCAGCGCAGGGTCGGCCCAGTAGTGGCCGGGTGGCGGCTCGAGGAGCCGGAACCCGTCCATCGTCGGCTCCGCCTCGGGCCGGTCGAGCGTGAGCCGGGCCCCGGTCCGCAGCGCCACCCGCCAGTGGACCAGGGTGGGCTTGCGGAACGACCGGCGTGCGGCCTTGACCGCGAGGCGTGGCGAGAGCCAGCCGACCATCTCGGCGTTGGTGGGGCGCCGGTAGATCCTCCTCCTCCCGATGTAGGGCGCCGGCGGCACCGCCCGGGCTCGCACCGTCTCCCAGCCCTGCGCGTGCAGCTCGCGGAGCTTGCGGATGACGAAGTGCACCCCGCCCCAGTACGGGAGCTCGCGGTTGGCGGAGACGAACAGCGACTCGGTGGTGGCGAAGGTGGATTTGCAGAGGACGAACCCACCGTCGAGCTCGTCGGAGAGCTTCTGGAGGAGCACCCCGCTGGTCTGCGCGCGCTCGACGACCTCCCAGAACTCCGGCGGCCCCCCGCGAAACCGCTCGTTGTCCCCGTGGTGATAGGACCAGACGCCGTGGCGGGCCGCCTCCAGGATGCCGCCCCGGACGATGTTGAACCCGAAGCGGAGGATCACGTCGAGCCTCGCCGCGCGGATCCGCTCCAGCGCCTCCTCGGGGAAGCGGTGCACGAATCCTTTCCGGATCGGCTGCACGTCGAGCCGGTCGACCCCGGCGAGGAGCGACGCGCAGTCGACGGGCTCCTCCGGATCCTCCTCGGGCTTCCGGCGCGCGTCGAGGCGCTCGTAGAGGTCGTAGGCGAGGCGGGAGCGCAGGCCCTCGTCGGTCAGGCGCCGCCAGATGGCACGGGGCCTGGAGAGCCGCGCCGTGCGCGGCTGCGCCCGCTCCTCGAGGTTGAGCACCAGCAGCGCGAGCTCGGCGAAATCACACGCCCGGATGTCCTCCAGCACCGCGGCGAAGTGCCGCGGGAGTGCTTCTCCGTCGAGCAGGACACCCACCCGGAGCTTCGGCCCGGCGCCCTCCGAGTGGAGGTACAGGGAGGACAGGAGTCGCCCCGAGGGGCTGGCGATCCGGTTGTCGTGCAAGCAGGAGGGCCTCTTCTGGGTGGGAAGCTCGTGCCAGCCCGCTCGGGCGCCAGGCCCATGCTGCCGGAGCCGCGCACTTCTGTGTGGTCGGCGACAGGCGCACCGCGCCATGTTCGAGGTGCCCCGGAAGGTCCCAGGGCTGGCCCAGAGGCACCCGCTCGATTCCGACCCGGGGTGGCGCCGTCTCAGGTCCAGGGGGGCACGTCAGCGTCCCTGGATGGAGCTCGAGGCCACCGAGCACCCCCTTTCGCGGGAGCAGCGCCACGGGGTGACCCTGGATCGAGTGTTCGAGCTTCATGCCCTCCACGGACATGACCTGGCCCCGAGCCTCGCGGATTGACCGGCTGGCGCCGGCCCTCGCGGCAGTGCTGCCGGACTACTTCGGCGCCGCGGGGGCGGTGGCGTCGGAGACGGTCTTGTTGCCCGTCTTCCGCTCGATGCAGCCCTTGGTGAGCGTGTACTGGTAAGTGCCCAGCTCGTCGCGCCAGAACTCGCCCTGGAAGGGCCAGTAGAGCTGGTCGTCGTTGACCGCCA
>DASROG010000231.1:0-4468 GCA_035646995.1 Myxococcaceae bacterium | reverse complement strand
GGGCCGATCGACTTCGGCGGCGGGACCCCACCGGGAGGGCTTTCCGGCGGCGCACCCTTCCAGGGGCCGGACACGTGCAAGCTCTGTCACTCCGCCGCGGCCATCGACGGTGGCGGGAGCGACGCGCCGTGGGATGCCTGGGCGGCCACCATGATGGCCAGCGCCATCCGTGATCCGCTGTTCCAGGCCGCGCTCAGCGTGGCCAACCAGGACGTGCTTGGCATCGGCCAGTGGTGCCTGCGCTGCCACTCGCCGATCTCCTACGTCCAGGGCCACGGGCTGCCCGCCGACGGGAGTGCCCTCGACGGGGTGGACCGCGCCGGCGTGAGCTGCGAGGTCTGCCACCGCACCCGCACCGACGCCGGGGTCATCGGCAACGCCCAGCTCACCTTCGAGCCGAGCTTCACCGTCTACGGTCCGTACCCCGACGTGGACAGCCCGGCCCACACCGGGGCACAGGACCTGGCGGTCGGCCAGAGCAGCCTCTGCGGCCAGTGCCACGAGGTGCGCAATCCGGTCCTGAAGCGGGCCGGGACCCAGAGGGCCTTCCCGCTGGACACCACCTATTCCGAATGGCTGCAGTCGGCGTACGCGGCCGGATCGGGGGCGAAGAGCTGCCAGGACTGTCACATGGTGCGCGCGGCGCAGGACCTGCCGGTGGCCAAGGACGGACCGGTCCGGCCCACGCCGCGCCGCCACGCCTTCGTGGGCGGGAACGTGTGGGGGCTGGATGCGGTCCGGGCGGCCGCGGCTCCCGGTGAGCTGGCGGGGCTGGACTCTGCCTTCGCAGCCAACCGCGCGGCTGCGCTGCAGATGCTGGCCGGAGCCGCGGACGTGCAGATCCTCCTCCCCGAGGGGGCCCTCCCGGTGGAGACCGAGGTCGCCGTCAGGATCAGGGTGTTCAACCGGACCGGCCACAAGCTCCCCACCGGCTACGCGGATGGCCGCCGGGTCTTCCTCGAGCTACGGGTGAACGACCAGGTGGTGAGCGGCGCCTACGACGGCGACGCAGGAGTGCTGGTCGGCGACCCGCAGCTGGCGGTCTTCGAGGCGGTGCACGCGCGCAGGGACGGCGGGCTGGACCACCTCGCCCTCCACGACACCATCCTCAAGGACACCCGCATCGAGCCGCTCGGCTTCCGGCCCGACGAGGACACCGCGCCGGTGGGCATCACCTTCCTTCGCGAGGCGGACGGCGGCGCGATGGGCGCGGTCGAGTTGACCTACCGGGTGCGTGTCCCGTCCTCCGCGCTCGCCGCCGGAGGTGCCACGGTGGAGGCGCGGCTGTACCACCAGGCCACCACCCGGGAGTACGTGGAGGCCCTCGCCGCGGCCAACGTGACCGACGGCAAGGGCGATCAGCTCCACGCCATCTGGGAGGCAACTGGACGCGCCGCACCGGTCCTGATGACCAGCACCCGCGCCTCGGCAATCCTCACGCAAGGGGGCGACGTCGTCGGCGGCTGCGGCTGCCGGAGCACCAGCGGCGCCGAGGTCCTGCCCGCGCTGCTGGTGCTGCTCGCCTGGGGCTCCGCGCGCCGGCGCATGGCCCGCGGCGAGAACCGCGGTTCCGTCGTCTGACCGCGGAATGCAGGACCGGTCGGGTAGCCCGGCCTACTTCAGGCAGACCGCCTCGACGTTGTTCCCGTCCGGGTCGAGGAGGAACGCCGCGTAGTACCGGGGGCCATAATCGGGGCGGGGACCCGGACGTCCGTTGTCGCGCCCTCCCGCCTCCAGACCCGCGGCATGAAAGCGATCGACGGCCTGCCGGTCCGGAGCGCTGAAGGAGACGTGGACGCTCGAGCCGGACTGCTCCGTCACCCGGGAGAGCCAGAGCGCGGGCGCGCCGGGTGGGCCGAGCCCGGCGCTTTGCTCGTCGCGAGAAGCGAGCTGGTAGCCCAGCGGTGCGAGGGCGGTCTCGTAGAAGCGGATGCTGGCATCGAGGCGAGCGGTCCGCAGTCCCAGGTGATCGAACATCGGTGAGTCCTCCAGGAAGTTGGAGGCTCACCCTGCCCGGGCAGCCCCCGGTCGCGCTTGGAGGAACTTGCGCTCGGCGCGGGGGAGGCGCCGGAACCGCCCGGGGGACACGCCGGCGGCCCGGCGGAAGGTCCGCACGAAGTGCGACAGGTCTCCGAAGCCGACCTCGAAGGCCACGTCGGTCACCGGGCGCGCAGGATCCGCGAGCAGGCGCGCGGCCCGGCGGAGCCGCGCCGCCAGCAGGTACTGATGCGGGGTCACTCCGAGCACCCGGGTGAAGACCCTCAGGAAGTGGAAGGAGCTCAGGCCCGCGCGCCGTGCAAGCGTGGCGAGCTGAAGCGGCTGGTCGGCGTGCGCCTCGACCCACAGCGCGATGTCCACCGCCCGCCGCCGGTCCACCACCCGCGGAGCCCAGGCGGGCCGCGCCGCCCCGCCCCGTGAGAGAAACCGGTCCACCAGCAGGAGCGCGGCCTCCTCCAGCGAGACGTCGGTCCCGCCCTCGGCGGCGGCCAGCGCGAGCACTGCCAGCATCCCGAGCTCGGGCTCGGGCGGGAGTCCTCCGGTCTGCCACTCGGGCGTGCGCTCCCCGGCGAGCGTGTCCACCAGCGCCGGTGACAGATGGAAGGACAGGCACTGGTCGCCCCGACCATGCTCGTGGCTACAGGCGTACACGTCTCCCGGCGCGCCGGTCATGAAGCCGCCGGGCACCAGCTGGTGTGCGCCGCGCTCGGTCCGGACCCCGAAGCTTCCGCTACGGACGTAGGCCAGGACGAAGGCGCCGTGCACCTCCGGCCGCGCCGCGTCTCCGGGGCCCGCCGAGCAGCGGACGTCATGGACCTGGAGGTCGTCGTCGACGAGGAGCGGTGTGGCCTGGAGGTGGGTGCTCATGGGCGGTCGCCGGAGCCTAACGTCGTGTGTCCGGCGGGACTTGGGGAATCTTGCGGTGCTCGGGCAGGCAGCTGGGACCCAGGGCTCAGGCCTTCCCGCGCACGGATCTGAGGGCGGTGGCCCAGGAAACGACCTGCCCCAGCAGGGTGTTGGCGGCCTTCTCGTGCTGCGGCCCGGGCGGCTTGAACACGGTGTAGCTCTCGAAGTCGTGGGCCAGCGAGAACATCACCTGGGCCCGCACGTCGGCCACCATCAGCTCGCCCATCACCAGACGGAGGTGCTCCACCGCGCGGACACCGCCGGCGCTGCCGTAGCTCACGAACCCCGCCGCCTTGTTGTTCCACTCCCGGTACAGGAAATCGATGGCGTTCTTCAGCGCGCCCGAGGTCGAGTGGTTGTACTCGGGGGTGACGAAGACGAAGCCGTCGAAGGAGTCGATCTTCGCCGACCAGGCCAGGGTGTGCGCCTTGCTGTACTTCCCCAGCGACGGCGCCATCGGCTCGTCGAGGTGGGGCAGGTTGTATTCCGCGATGTCCACCAGCTCGTACTCGGCATCGCCGCGCTTGCTGGCGACGTCCAGCACCCACCGGGCGATGGTCTCGGCCTTCCGCCCGGGCCGGGTGCTACCGATGATGATCGCGATCCGTGTCATGGCCCATACGGATAGGCGCACGCCGGACCCAACACCAGAGCGCCTCGCGGGAACTTGCCGTTCCAGGCCGAGCAACGGCCGGCCTGTTCAGTTCAGGAACTCGATGGAGAATTCGCACTCGCCCGGGATGGGTCTCCCCTCAGGGTCGAGCGCCGGGAAGTACTTCTCGTCCCGCGCGCAGTCGATGGCGCGGCGATTGAAATCGGGAGGCCCGGGGATGGTCACCACCACCTGCCCGGGCTTTCCGTCGGGCTCCACGTGCACTCGCAGGCGGACCACGATCCGTCCAAGCTCCTCGTAACCCGGGCGCCGGCAGCGCCAGTCGGTATGCGTGAGCCAGGCCTTGCGGGCCTTCGAGGCCACGCTCCCGCGCCCCGGCCCGGTGCCCGGGCCGAACCCGGTCCCCGAACCACCGCCACCGTCGTCCGCCGCGCCCTCGAGGTCGCCCTCGCCCTCGTCCTCGCCGGCCTCCTCGGCCTCGGCCAGCCGCGGAGGGTCGAGGAGTGGCGGCGGAGGTGGCGTCTCGACGACGGGTGGGGGAATCACCCTCGGTACCCGGACCTGCCGCCGGACCTTCGGGCGGCGCGGCGGGGAGGGCCGACTGGGACCACCGCCCGGGGGCTCGTTCACCGCCACCTTCCGGACCGGAAGCTTGAGGACCACCTTGACCGGCTCGGGCGGGGGCCTGGTCTCGACGGTGACTCTCCGGGCCGCCCAGGCGATGACTCCCGCATGGAGCAGCGCGACCAGGAGGAAGGGGCCCAGGAAGCTTCGGCGGGGCTCACGGATCTGGAAGAGCGATGGGCCGGTGACACCCCCCGCAAGGCTCGACATGGGGCGCGCACCCTAACCGCCCCAACCGGGTCGCGGAAGGTCTGCTGAATGGTACGTCCGTCTGGGGGGTCAGGCTCGCCTGCCCGCGCTGCGCTCGTGAGGGCCGGGGCGGATCCA
>DASROG010000230.1:0-9553 GCA_035646995.1 Myxococcaceae bacterium | reverse complement strand
CAGGGGGACGCATGCGGAAGCGCGCAGGGCGCGCCGGCGTCCAGGCTCAGCCCCCCGAACCCAGGGGGACGCCTGCGGAAGCGCGCAGGGCGCGCCGGCGTCCAGGCTCAGCGTAAGCGAAATCCGAGGACCCGGCCGTCGGCGGCGAGCACCCAGGCCACCCCGCCGCGGACCAGTGGCCGGCTGCGGAGCGCGCTGTCCACCCGGGCGGTCGCCGGCGAGCCCGGCCGCGCGAGGTCGATGGCGAGGAGGCGGCCTTCCCGCCCGGCGGTGGGGACCAGGACCCGGTCCTGCCATTCGGCCACGCCGCCCATCAGCGCCGCGGGAAGCGAGGCACGGAACGGCGTCTGCGCCCCGTGCGCGTCGACGCCCACCAGCGACCGGTCCTCGGTGCCGACCCAGATACGCCCCAGCGCCGCGCTGGGGGGCGAGACCACCCGCTGACCGGCCGACATCACCCGGCGCTGTGCGCCGGAGCGCGCGTCCAGCACCAGCAGGCGGCCCGATTGCTCGGCGACCCAGAGCGCATCGGCCTCGAGCACCGCTCCAATCGGCTCCTGCGCCGGCGCCTTCCAGCGAAGCGCCCCGTCCTCCGGGGAGAGGAGGAGGACTGCCGTGGGCCCGATGGCCAGGACTCCGCGCTCGAGCGCGAGCAGACCGCGGGGCGGGGAGCGCCCCCGGAGACCGAGCGAGGCATTCCACCCACGCCGCAGCGGCATCCCTCCGGCGCGCGCGGGGAACGAGCGCAGCTCTCCTTCCTTCCCCAGCAAGAGTATTCGCGTTCCTGCGGCGGCGATCGCTGCCACCGGTGGCTGCCCGCTCGCGCGCCAGCGCTCGTGTCCGCTCTCGGCATCGAGCGCGACCAGGGTGTCTCCTCCGGTCACCGCGCCCACCACGCCGTCCTCGCTGACGACCACCGGAAACTCGACCTCCGCTCCGGTCTCGACCGCCCAGAGCACCCGCCCCGCCCCGTCGAGGCGGATCACCCGGCCGGCGTCGTTGCCGAACACCGCGCCCTCTCCGAGCGCCGTCAGGCCCGTCCGGCTCGGGGCGTCACCGGAGGTGGTGAAGACCGGGACCAGCGGCGCGCTGCACGCCGTGCTCAGCGCCGCGACCAGCGGCCACCAGGACGGAAGGCGAGGCCGCGCGGCCCTGCGCGGCCGGCAATCGGGCTCGGGCGGGTCGGCCGGCGCTGGCGGAGGCACGCGCGGTCACGCTAGACCAGAACGGGCGTGAGCGACCGCGGTCCCGGTCTGGTGCTGATCCTCCTCGGGGTGGGCCTGGTGGTGGCCGGCCTGCTGGTGTGGAGCGGCGGGCTCTCCTGGTTCGGCCGCCTGCCGGGCGACATCCGGTGGGAGACCGGGCGATCCCGGGTCTACATCCCGGTGGTCTCGATGATCCTGGTGTCGATCGTCCTCTCGGTGCTGGCCTGGATCTTCCGCCAGCGGTAGCCGGAGATCAGGTGACCTTCATCCCCTTCGGAATGACCACCACGCCCTCGTGGGTGACGTGGAACCGGCGCCGGTCCTCGGCCTCGTCGTAGCCGATGGTCATCCCCGCGGGGATCTCCACGTTCTTGTCCACGATGGCGCGGCGGATGCGGCAGCGCCGGCCGACGGTGACGTTCTCGAAGAGGATGCTCTCGCTCACCTCGGAGAACGAGTTGATGCGCACCTTGGGGCTGAGGACGCTGCGGTGCACATGGCCGCCGGAGATGATGCACCCGTCGCAGACCAGGCTGTCGGTGGCGTAGCCCACCCGCTCGTTCTCCTCGTCGTTGAACACGAACTTCGCCGGCGGCGAGGAGCGGGTCTGGGTATAGATGGGCCACCGGTCGTTGTAGAGGTTGAAGATGGGGTCGACCCCCACCAGGTCCATGTTGGCCTGGTAATAGACATCGATGTTCCCCACGTCGCGCCAGTAGCCGCGCTCCTTCGGCTCCTGCCCCGGGTAGCTGTTCTCCGCGAAGTCGTACACGTAGACCCGGGAGCGCGTGTAGAGCTCGCTGATGATGCTCTTGCCGAAATCGTGCGCGCTCTGGTCGTTCGCGGCGTCGCGAACCACCTCCTGGACCAGGGCTTCGGTCTCGAAGAGGTAGTTCCCCATCGAGGCGAGGCACATCTTCGGGTTCCCCGGCATCGGAGGCGGGTTCTTCGGCTTCTCCAGGAACCCCTGCATCCGCCCGTCCGGCCCCACGTCGATGATGCCGAAGTCCCGGCCCTGCTCGATGGGGATGGGAATGGCCGCCACCGTGCACTCGGCCCTCTTCGTGAGGTGGTACTCGAGCATCGTCGACACGTCCATGCGGTACACGTGGTCCGCGCCGAAGACGAAGATCTGGTCCGGCTCCTCGTCGGTGACGAGGTTGAGGTTCTGGTAGATCGCGTCGGCGCTGCCCTTGTACCAGTCGAGCCCGGTCCGCATCTGCGCCGGCACCACGTCCACGAACTGACCGAGGAAGCTGCTCAACCGCCAGGCGCGCGCCAGGTGGTTGTTGAGCGAGTCGGACTTGTACTGGGTGAGCACCTTCATCTTCAGCACACCCGAGTTGGCGAAGTTCGACAGGACGAAGTCGACGATCCGGTAGCGCCCGCCGAAGGGAACCGCCGGCTTCGCGCGCTCCCGGGTGAGCGGCTCGAGCCGCGTCCCTGCGCCTCCGGCGAGGATCATCGCGAGCGTCTTGCCCATGCTTCCGTCCATTTAGACGTCGCGCCGGTGAGTGTCGAGGAGGGGAGCAGGCGTGACGTCCCCCGACCGCTCATCGCCGGGCAGGGCCGGCCATCCATCTCGCGGGCCAGGAGCCGGGACGCGCCAGGGTCCGTGGCAGCCGGGTGACGGCTCCGCCTAGAGTCGCCGGCCGGAATGGACGTCCCTCATCCTCGGCCGGTCCCGGCCGGCCTCAGCCGCCGCACCCTCATCAAGCGGGGCCTGCTCGGGGGCGCGCTGCTCGCCGCGGGTGGCGCCGGCTTCCTCGCCCTCCGTGGAGGAGCCAAGGTGGCGTTGCCGCCCGACGGCCTCCTGGTGTTCAGCCCGGCGCAGTTTGCCGTGCTGGACGCGGTGTCCCGGCGGCTGGTGCGCCCGCAGCCGGGCTGGCCCACCGTGGACGAGGTGGGAGTCGCCCGGGCCGCGGACCGGATCGCCGCGCGGGTGGAGCCGAGCGCCCAGAAGGAGCTCCGCCAGCTGCTCGGTCTGTTCGAGAACGGGCTCGCCGGGTTCCTCCTCGGCGGGCGCACCCGGCCCTTCACCCGGCTGGAGGGCCCTGAGCAGGACGCAGTCCTGGCCGACTGGCGGGACAGCCGGCTCGCGGTGCTCCGCACCGGATACGCCGCGCTCCGTACGCTGGTGGTCGCAGGGTACTACCAGTCTCCGAGCATCTGGCCCGCGGTGGGCTACGCCGGGCCACCGGGCATCTTCCAGGACGGCCCGTCGCTCCCGGAGTGGCGAGGTGGCGACGCGCCGCGGCCCGACGGCAACGGGGTCTGGCACGGGGAGGCGCTGCCATGAGCAAGGCGGGCCGCATCCTCACCGGCCGCGACCACCGCGTGGCCACCACCATCCACTGCGACGTGGTGGTGGTCGGCTCGGGGGCGGGTGGCTCGGTGCTCGCCGAGCGGCTCACCGCCCGGGGGCTCGAGGTGGTGATGCTCGAGGAGGGGGGCTACTGGACCCGGCGCAGCTTCGACGGGCGGGAGGACCACTCCTATCCGAGGCTGTACCAGGAGATGGGGAACCGGGCGACCGACGACCAGTCGGTTCTCATCCTCCAGGGCCGGAACGTCGGCGGCGGTACCACGGTGAACTGGTGCACCTCCTTCCGCACGCCCCGGACGGTGCTGGACCACTGGCGAGAGCAGCACGGGGTGAAGGGGCTCACCGAGGAGGCGCTGGTCCCTCACTGGGAGGCCATCGAGAAGCGGCTGCACATCGCCGAATGGCCCCTGGACCGGATGAACGCCAACAACCAGGTCCTCTGGGACGGCTGCGGCAAGCTGGGCTACTCGCGCGGGCTGGTCCGGCGGAACGTCAACAACTGCGCCAACCTCGGCTACTGCGGCCTGGGATGCCCGCTGGACGCGAAGATGTCCATGGGGGTGACGCTCATCCCCGATGCGGTCGAGCGAGGGATGACGGTGCAGGCCAACGCCTCGGTCCGACGTCTCCTGGTCGGGAACCGACGCGTGGGCGGGGTGGAGGCAGAGCTGCTCGACCCCGAGACCGACCGGCCCACCGGGGTGACCCTCACGGTGACGGCGAAGACGGTGGCGGTGTGCGGCGGGGCGATCAACTCGCCGGCGCTGCTCCTCCGCTCCGGTCTCGACGGGAACGGGAACGTCGGGAAGCGCTTCTTCCTCCACCCGGTGGTCGTCATGAGCGCGCTGATGCCGGAACCGGTGGCGCCCTGGAGCGGTGCGCCGCAGGCCGCGTACTCCCACCACTTCATCGAGCGGGGGCCGGGGAAGCTGGGCTTCCTCCTGGAGGTGCCGCCGGTGATGCCGCTCATCGCCGCCACGGTGTTCCCCGGCTTCGGCGAGGAGCACCAGCGGCTGATGGAGCAGCTGCCCTTCACCCAGACCTCCATCGCCATCTGCCGGGATGGGCTGCTTCCCGAGGACAGCGGGGGGACGGTGGCCCTCCGGGATCCTGCCGAGCGACGGGTTTCCATCGATTACCCGCTGCGGCCCTTCCACTTCGAGGCCTTCCGCGAGGCATGCAAGGTGATGGCCCGGATCCAGTTCGCCGCAGGAGCGCGCGAGGTCCGCTCACTCCACAGCCGGCCGGTGCGCATCCAGAGGCAGGCAGACATCGACGCAGCGCTGGACTCCGCTCCCTGGGAAGCGGGGCGGGTGCGGGTGGCCACCGCGCACCAGATGGGCGGCTGCGCGATGGGCGCAGACCCGCGGACCTCGGTGGTGGACAGCACCCTCCGCTACCACGGGATGGAGAACCTCTTCGTGGTGGACGGCTCGGTCTTCCCCACCTCGCTGGGAGTGAACCCGCAGGAGACCATCTTCGGCATCGCCCGCTGGGCGAGCCAGTTCGTGGCCGCGGCGACGGGCTGACCGCGGATACCAACTCGGTGGAAGAGGACGGTGTACCGAGTCGCCCTCCCGCCTCGCCTCCCGCACAGGTGCCCACGTGCCCGTCCTGTCTGCGCCTGGAACGTGCGGTCTATGACCCGGCACATGAACAGGTCCCTGATGCTGGTCGCCCTGGGGTTGCTCTCTTCTCCTGTCGCTCTCGCCCAGAGTCCCTTCGACACGCTCACCAAGGCCGCCGCGGACACCGGGAAGGGGGAGGTCGAGAAGAAGGTCAACGACAAGCTGCTCCAGGAGGCCCGGAAGAATCAGTGCAGCTTCAAGTCGGGAACGGCGGAGCTCGCGCCCGGCTGCGACGCGAAGCTGAAGAAGCTCACCTCGGCCCTGGTGGATGCCAAGCGCCAGCTCGACACGACGGGGGCGCACGCCTACAGGTTCGAGGTCAGCGGGCACACCGACTCGAGCGGCGATGCGGCGAAGAACAAGGTGCTCAGCGAACAGCGCGCGCAGACGATCGTCAACGAGCTGATCGCCCGGGGCATCGGCCGCGGCGAGATCATCGCCGTGGGCCGGGGCAGCGAGGCGATGCTGGTCAGGCCGGACGACACGCCGGCCAAGAAGCAGAAGAACCGCCGGTACGAGATCCGCCTCCGGCTCTAGCCCGCAACGCCGAGGCCCGGGGACGGTCGCGGTCGTGCCCCGAGCCTCGTGTGGCAGCCGTCGTCCGGCCGCTGCTTTGAAAATGGGGTCCCGGAGCGCGGCGGTCTCCCCACGAGTCAGGGGCGCAGGAGGGGACAGGGGTCTGCGCCTCGTTCCGCCGCCTCCGGGGTTCCCCCCCGAGGTTCCCGCTCTCCGTTCAGGCCCTCGGCCCGCCCACCTGGGCGGTGTGGTTCGAGTAGTTGTCGATCAGCACGGCGCTCGCGCCGACGTAGCCCGCGACCAGGAGCACGCCGCTGAGGATGAAGGGCAGGGGGCTCCACCGGCGGGAGGAGCGGAACAACTGGGTGCTGGAGCTGGTGGTCTCGGGCTTCATGGCGTCCTCCGGTTTTCCGACGCAAGGGGGCGATTGCAGCGGGGGTGCCAGTCCGCGCGGCGACGTTCCCTCCGGAGTTCCGGGCGGTTGGCGCGCTCCCGGGCGGCGCCCGATTGCGCCGGAAGTGACACGTCCGGTTCCGGCTGTGGCGCTGGACGCAACGTGCCGCTGTTCGGGTGTCCTCCGGCGTGCGCTGAGGGCGGCGGGGGGGGGCCGGAAAGCGACGAGCGGCCCGGGGCGATGTCCTGCCCCGGACCGCTCGTGAACGCTGCCTGCCGCCGGCGTGCTTCTCCACCGTTGGAGCGCTACGCGACCTGCTCCACGCTCGACGGCGCGGCCGAGTAATCGCGGATCAGGACCGCGGCGGTGCCGACGTACCCGAGCACGAGGAGGATGCCCAGCACGAGCCCGTGCGAGCGGCGGCGGGAGGTCTGGAAGAGAGGGGGAACGGTCACGGTACGAGGGCTCATGGTCGGGTCTCCTGCTGGCGGCGTTGGCTGCACGGTTCGGGTGCAGTGCAGCGCGCGTGCCGGGCCGCGGGGGCCCGTGCTTGCGGGGACTTCGCCCGGGAGCGGCGGTCCGGTTTCGTTGCGACGATGGCGACGGACGTTCCGGAAGTGGAACGCGGGGCGCTCCATCCCTGGCGGCGGTGACGCAGGACGCGATGCGCGAGTGGGACGCTCGGTCCCGCACTCGGTGACCAGAACGGCGAACCTGGAAGCTCAGTCCCGGACGCGGTGACGCTTGATGAGCCGGTACAGATGGACGCGGTCGATGTCCGCCGACGCCGCCGCCTGCGACACCTTTCCCCCGTGGAGCTGGAGCAGCGCCTCGACGTACTGGCGCTCGAAGGCGTCGAGCGCCCGCCGCCGTGCCTCGGGGTAGGGGATGCGCGGGTCGATCTGGGCCGCCACGTCCCCCGGCGGCCGTCCGGTCTCCTCCCCCTCGCCCGGCAGCAGCGTCTCCTGGAGGACCATGCAGCGCTCGAGGTGGTTTCGGAGCTCGCGGATGTTTCCCGGCCAGGCGGTTCTCTGGAGCTGGGCGACGAACGCCGGATCCAGAAGGGTCGCCTTCACCCGGGCGTCGGCGCCCAGCCCGCTGATCAGCTTCTCCACGATGAGCGGCATGTCCTCCGACCGCTGGCGCAGCGGCGGGAGCGGAATCTTCACCACCGCCAGGCGGAAGTAGAGGTCGGAGCGGAAGCGGCCGGCGTTCACCTCGGCGCGGAGGTCCCGGTTGGTGGCGGTGATGATCCGGACGTCCACCGGGATGTAGCTGTTGGTCCCCAGCCGCCGGATCTCCCGTGCCTCCAGGACGCGCAGCAGCTTCGGCTGGAGCTCGAGCGGAAGCTCGCCGATCTCGTCGATGAAGACCGTGCCGCCGCGCGCCTCCTCGAACACCCCGACCCGGCGGGTCAGCGCGCCGGTGAACGCGCCCTTCTCGTGGCCGAAGAGCTCCGACTCGAGGAGGTTGGGCGGGAGCGCGCCGCAGTCCACCACCAGGAAGTGGTGGTCACGCCGGCTCGACTGGCGATGGATGGACTCCGCCGCCTGGCTCTTCCCGGTGCCGGTCTCGCCCTCGAGGAGCACGGTGACGTCCGACGCCGCGGCGCGCTCCATCAGGGCGAAGCTCATCCGCGCCGCCACCGAGCTGCCGACGAGCGAGCCGAAGCGCGGGTGCTCCGAGAGCTGGAGCTTGGTCTTCTCTCCGGACAGCTCGAAGCGCAGACCCACGCGCCCCAGCTGCAGCAGGCTCCCGTTGCGGACCGCGGCCTCCTTGACCAGCACGCCGTCGAGCACGGTGCCGTTGCGACTGCCCAGGTCCTTGGCCCAGACGCCCTTGTCGTCCACCAGGAGCTCGCAGTGGAAGCGGGACACGGTGCGCTCGTCGAGCAGCACGTCGTTGAGCGGGTGGCTCCCGATCGAGGTGCGCTCGCCGGTGGACTCGAAGCTCTGTCCGGCGCCGGGACCGTCGACCACCCGGAGGCGGAATCGCCGGACGTCGGGCACCAGGCTGGGCCGGCTGACGCCGAAGGTCGCGGTGGCGTGCGCGTCGCGTTCCGGGGAGCCCGGAGGGGCCGGCTCTCCAGTCATCATCTCGTCTGGAACTTCCCGCTCTCTGTCGCGTACCGGCATCCGCATGGGCGAACCTACCTGGACCCCATCTCCAAGGCGACGGCGTGACCGGCCGCGCAACGCCCGATCCCGATCGCGTGGACCTGCGGGCAACGCGGGAACGAGAGAACCCAGCAAAATCAAAGACTTGGACAGTTCAGGCGCCGGCCCCGGGGGTGCACTTCAGCCGCTTCGTGGCCGCGAGGCACTGCGGCCGACCCTTCGACCGGAGAACGTCATGAAGACCTCGATTGGCTCAACCTCGCTGAAGTCGTTCGAACGGATCGCCCGGGCCCGCGGGCTGGGCTCGCTGATCATCGGTGGCCTGCTGCTGGCATTCTGGGTCGGTGGCCATGGCGCGCTGTACAGCGCCTATCGCAGCACCGGGACCCACGCGCCCGCGACGTTGGTCGCGCAGCCGAGTGACGCACGAGGGGCGTCGGCCGTGACCCGGCCAGCGCTCCTCGACCCATGGGCGTCGCGTCTACCTCGAGCGCACCAGGATGGTGGTCTCCCCCACCAGCGGGGGCGGTGACGCGCGACGGAAGTCCTGCACCAGCGCGGTGGAGAGAAGGAAGTACGCCAGGATGAGCGCGGCGCCGAGGAGCAGGCCGGGTTCCCGGGATGCCACCGAGCGGGGTGCGACGAAGAGTTGGACCTGCATGAGCGTCTCCCCTCCGACCCGGGTGGTGGTCGGTGCGACGCATTGCGGCTGCACCGATGGTGCCATCGCGCCCCAGGGGCGGGTGGTTCCGGCGTGCGTGTGCCCCGCACCCGTGAGGATTGGCTCGACGAGGATGGAGGTGTCAGTCCCGGCGGAGACTCGCCAGCCGCCCTTTGGTCCCGGGCCACTGCTTCTCCGGCATCCGCGAGAGCAGGTCCAGCACGGTGTCCCGGAGCGTCTCCTGAGGGTCGCGCGGCGCGAATCCCAGCTCGCGCTCCGCCTTGCGTGAATCGACCCAGAACCAGTGCTCCGCGATGTCCACGCTCGCCGCGTCCAGCGCCGGCTCTCGACCCCGAACCTCGGCGAGCTTTTCCAGCAGCTTCGCCCCGGCGACGCTCACCTTCGAGGGCAGGCGCAGCCGGGGCGCCGGGACTCCGGAGATGCGCGCCAGGCGTCCGAAGAACTCGGACATCGACATGTTCACGCCCATCAGGTGCTTGCCGCCGACCTCGCCCCGGTCCAGTGCGGCCGCGAAGGCATCGGCAGCGTCGCGCACGTCCACGAAGCTCATTCCACCGTTGGGCATGGCGGGGAGGTCGCGCTGGAGAAACTTCATCACGGTCCAGGTGGACGACAGGCGGTCGTCCCCGGGGCCGAGCAGCAGGCTCGGGTTCAGCACCACCACCGGGAGGGAGTGCTTCCCCGC
>DASROG010000229.1:0-5765 GCA_035646995.1 Myxococcaceae bacterium | reverse complement strand
GCGGTCGCCCCCAACATCGACCGGGCCGAGGCCCTGGTCGACGCGTTCGAGGGGCCGACGCCCGACCTGCTGCGGGCGCTCTTCGCCTTCGTCGCCGGGGTGCTGGAGACGCCGCTCACCGGAGTGATGAAGCTCATCGTCTCCGAGTCGGGGAACTTCCCCCAGCTCGCGCGCCTGTACGCGGACCTCGTGCTTCGGCGCGCGTTCGCGCTGATGCGGCGCATTCTCGAGCGCGGCGTCGCCCGCGGCGAATTCCGTCCGCTGGACACCGAGGCCACCGTTCCCCTGGTGGTCGCGCCCGTCGTGCTCCTAGGCCTGTGGAAGCACTCGTTCGGCGCACACACCGACCTGGTGCTCGACCGTCGCCGGGTCCTCGAGGCGCACTGCGAGAACTTGCTCCGCGGCCTGGCCGCGGACCCCGGAGGTCGGTCATGAAGCCGCAGCTCTGCCTCGCCGCCTCGGTCCTGCTCGCCGGGTGCAGTCGTCCCGAGGGCGCCTTCCACGGCTGGGCCGAGGCCGACGAGACCCGCGTCGCGCCGCTGACCACCGGGACCCTCACCCGCCTCGCCGTCGAGCGCGGACAGCGGGTGGACGCCGGCACCCTCCTCTTCACCCAGGACGCCGACGCCGAGCGCGCCGCTCGCGACGAGGCCGCGGCCCGGCTCGCCCGGTCTCAGGCCCAGCTCGCCAACCTCGAGGCGGGCGGCCGCGCCACCGAGCTCGATGCCGCGCTGGCCCAGGTGCGCGAGGCGAGGAGCGCGCTCGAGCTGGCCCAGTCCGACCTCCGCCGCACCGAGCAGCTGGCCAGGGAGGGCGCCTCCACCCAGCAACGCCTCGATCTGGCGCGCTCCAACGCCGAGCAGTCCGCCGCCCGGCTGCGCTCGGCCGAGGCCCGGCTCCGGACGCTCCAGATCCCGGTGGGGCGCGTCCAGGAGATAGAGGCGCAGCGCGCGGGCACCGAGATGGCCCGGGCCGCGCTCGCCTCCGCGGAGTGGAAGCTCCAGCAGCGTTCCGCCGTCGCACCCGCTTCGGGCAGCGTCGTGGACACCTACTACCGGACCGGGGAGATGGTCCCCGCCGGTGCCGCGGTGCTGTCGGTGCTCCCCGACGGCGCGCTCCGCGTCCGCTTCTTCGTCCCCGAGTCGCAGCTGTCGTCGGTGCAAATCGGCGCCCCGGTGCGCGTCACCTGCGACGGCTGCCCCGGCCCGCTCGACGCACAGGTGAGCTACGTGTCGCCCAAGCCCGAGTACACCCCGCCGGTGGTCTACGCCGGAGACGCCCGGAGCAAGCTGGTGTACCTGGTGGAGGCGCGCTCCTCGGCTCTCCAGGGCCTCCACCCCGGCCAGCCCCTCGACGTCCGGGTGGCGCGATGACCGCCGCCGCCCCGCTGGCCATCGACGTCCACGGGCTGCGGAAGTCGTTCGGGCCGCGCGCCGTGGTGCAGGGTCTCGACCTGCGCGTGGCCCGGGGGCAGATCTGCGGCTTTCTCGGCGCCAACGGCAGCGGGAAGACCACCACCCTCCGGATGCTCTGTGGCCTGCTGACCCCCGACGCCGGCGAGGGCACCTGCCTCGGGCTCGACGTCCGGAAGGACGCGCCCCGCATCCGCCGCCGCGTCGGCTACATGACCCAGCGGTTCTCCTTCTACGAGGACCTGACCGTCCAGGAGAACCTGGACTTCGTCGCCCGCCTCTACGAGCTGCCCGACCGCGAGCAGCGCATCGACGCGGTCCTGCAGCGCGCGGGCCTGACCGACCGGCGGACCCAGCTCGCGGGAGAGCTCTCCGGCGGCTGGAAGCAGCGGCTCGCGCTCGCGGCGTGCGTGCTCCACGAGCCCGAGCTCCTCCTGCTCGACGAGCCCACCGCCGGCGTGGACCCCAAGGCGCGGCGCGAGTTCTGGGACCTCATCCACGTGCTGGCCACCGAGGGCATCACCGTCCTGGTCAGCACCCACTACATGGACGAGGCCGAGCGCTGTCACCGCATCGTCTACCTGTCCGGCGGCAAGCTGGTGGTGGAGGGCTCCGCGACCGAGGTGGTCGCACGGTCGGGGCTCATCACCTTCGTCGGCACCGGAGACGGGCAGCTCGCCGAGGCCGCGGCCGCGCTCGGGCAGACTCCCGGCGTCGAGTCGGCGGCGGTGTTCGGGCAGACGCTCCGGGTGAGCGGCACCCGGCGCGACGCGCTGGAACGGGCCCTCGCCCCGTGGCGGGCGCGCCAGGGCATGACCTGGGTCGAGGAGCCCCCCTCGCTCGAGGACGTCTTCATCCACCTGCTCTCCGACCGGAGGTTCGCTGCATGAACCTCTCGGTCCATCGGTTCGTGGCGGTGCTGCGGAAGGAGCTGATCCAGGCACGGCGGGACCGCTTCACGCTGGCGCTGATGGTGGGCATGCCGCTCGTGCAGCTGTTTCTGTTCGGCTTCGCCATCAACACCGACCCCAAGCACCTCCCGACCGCGCTGGTGATGGGCGACGACTCGCGGCCGGCACGCTCGCTGGTCGAGTCAATGCGGGCCACCGAGTACTTCGACGTCTCGCAGCCCGTCTCTCCGGCCGAGGCCGAGCGGGCGATGGCCCGGGGAGACGTGCTCTTCGTCCTCGAGGTGCCGGTGGACTTCGCCCGCCTCATGGAGCGGCGCGAGCGGCCGGCAGTCCTCCTCGCCGCCGACGCGACCGACCCCACCGCGGTGAGCAGCGCCTTCGCCGCCGCCTCCGGCGTGGGTCAGGGCCTCCTGGCGCGCGACCTGCCCGGCGCGGCCCCTCCGACGCAGCCCTTCGAGTGGCGCGTCCACCGCCGGTACAACCCGGAAGGCATCACCGCGTACAACATCGTGCCCGGGCTCATCGGCACGCTCCTGACGTTCACCCTGGTGGTCATCACCGCGCTGGCGGTCACCCGCGAGCGCGAGCGGGGCACGATGGAGAACCTCCTCGCCATGCCGGCGCGACCGCTCGAGGTGATGCTCGGGAAGATCGTCCCCTACATCCTCCTCGGGTACGTGCAGGTGGCGCTCATCCTCGCCGCGGCCGTCCTGGTCTTCCAGGTGCCGGTGCACGGCTCGATCCTCCTGCTCCTGCTGGGTCTCGGGCTGTTCATCGCCGCGAACCTCGCGGTGGGGTTCACCTTCTCCACCCTGGCGCGGAACCAGCTCCAGGCGATGCAGATGGCGGTGTTCTTCATCCTCCCCTCCATCCTGCTCTCCGGGTTCATGTTCCCCTTCGCCGGCATGCCGCGCTGGGCGCGGGTCCTCGGCGAGGTGCTCCCGCTCACCCACGCGCTCCGGCTCATCCGCGGCATCCTCCTCAAGGGCAACGGGGCGATGGACGCGCTGCCGCACCTCCTCCCCCTGGTGCTCTTCTCGGTGGTGGTGGGCACCCTGGCGATTCGCGGCTACCGCCAGACCCTCGACTAGACTGTCGGCGCTGACAGGAGCACGCTGCTGACCACCGCCGGCCCGGACGACACCTCTCTCGGTCGCCTCTCGGTCCTCGACTGGATCGGCGTGGCCCTGGTGGCCGTCTCGGGGCTGCTGTCCCTCGCACTTCCGCTGGTCGTCGCGCCCATGTTCCGCCGGCTCTCCGAGTCGCTCGGGGCCGCTGCTCCCGGCGGCCTCGGCGGCGCGCTCCAGGGCTGGTTCCCGCTCGTCCTGGGCCTGGCCCCCCTCGCCCTCGTCGCCTATGCCCTGGCGGTCCGGCAGCCACTCACCCGACGCCGCCTGGTCCTCGTGCTTGCCTTCGTGCTCACCGTGCTGGCAGGCGGCATGTCCCTGGTCGCGGTCTACGCTACCCTCTTCAGCATGGCCGGGGCGGCCACCGGCCCGTGAGGTTGCGGGGGGTTCCGGGGCCAAACATCGGGCTGGCAGCGTCGATGGAAATTTCCGTTCATCAGTGGCGCGAGGCGCGTCACCCCGTTGTCAAAGGAGGGGGGATCCGTTATTTGCGCTCCCGGGTTCGCTTGGCTCTCTGAAGAGGTTCCCCCCCACCGCTTCAGACGAGAAAGAGCGAGCTCGTCGTAGAAGGCCTGTGGCCCGGCGTCCGTCGCGGATTGCCGGGCTGCTTCTTTTTCGGCCGCGCGCGGGGCCTCAGACGCCGCCGCTGGACCGGCGCCGAGCCCGGAGCGCGTCGGCCAGCTCCTCGGCAGCGGAACGCCTCCCCGGGGTCTCGGGGTCCGGAGCGTCCGTCACCAGGGGCGTCGGCCGGGGCGTCGGAGTGCGCGCGGGGGCCGTCTGGCTCCCCGCGCTCGTCGCGGGCTGGATGCGGAAGCATAGACGGTACTGCCGTTCGCAGCGCGGGCCACAGAACCAGCCGGCTCCGACGAGGAAGACGCCGCCCGAGGCGCGGAGCTCGTCGTCGGTCGTGCCGGCGATCGCCGAGCGGCAGCCGGTGCAGTGCTGCCCGGTCGGCTCTTCCTGCCTGTCAGCTCGAGAGCGAATCCATTTCGCCAGCACGTGCGACCACTCCGTTTCCCCGCTCCGCAAGAGAGAACGATGGAGCGATCTGGAGGTGGGCGACAAGCGAGTCACCACCCTCCCGGCGACTCGACCCCCCGGGGTATCCACCACCTTGGTCATTGACCCAGGGGACCGGTCCGGCTCTTTCAGGCCATCGCGAGGCAGCGCGTGGAGGTTGCCGCCCGAAGACGTGAAATCCGGGCCGTGAATCCTACACGCGGCCACTCGAGAGCGGCTCCGTCAGTCGCGCCCCAGCCCGCGAGCGGCGGCTCGACGGACCTGGATGTCCGCATCACTCAGAGCGGCGCGCAGGGCCGCCCGCGCCTCCGCTGACTCGAGGTGGACCAGCGACTCGGCGGCGGCCCGTCGGACGTCGCGGTCCTCGTCACGCACCAGCGTGGCAAGGCGCTTCGCCGCCGCCTCGTCGCGGGCGAATCCGCGGAGCGCCTCGGCGGCCGCGGTCCGGACGTCGGCCGCCGCGTCGCGAGAGGCCTCGAGCAGCGCAGCAGGGGCCGTCCCGAGCCCCTCGAGCTCACCGAGCGCCTCCACCGCCGCCACCCGCACCTCGGCGACCGCGTCCTTCGTCGCCCGGGAGAGCGCCGGGGCCGCGCGCGCGTCCTCGAGCCGGCCCAGCGCCCGGGCCGCCTCGGCGCGGATCTCCGGGACGGCGTCGGTCAGCGCGGAGGAGAGGGCAGGCAGGGTACGGGCGTCCTCCATGGAGGCGAGCGTCTGCAGTGCCGCCAGACGGACCTCGGCGACGGGATCGCCCAGCGCCTTCCGCGCGACCTCGAGCGCCGCGGCGTCCTCCATGCGTGCGAGCGCCTGCAGCGCGGCGGAACGCACCTCGGGGTCGCGGTCCGTGGCGAGCCCGAGGAGCCCCGGAACTGCCCGGCGGTCCTCGATGTCGCCCAGGGCCGAGGCGACCGCCTTGCGTACGGAGGCATCCGGGTCCTGGCGGCGCGCGAGCAGCGCGTCCACCGCGGCGCCGTCCTCCGAGTCCCCGAGCGCCTCGGCCGCAGCCCGGCGCACTCCGGGATCGGAATGGCCGAGGGCTCCCTTGAGGGCCGGGGTGTTCCGGGGGTCCTCCGAGCGGCCCAGCGCCCACGCGCGAGGCCGCGGCCTACGGACTGGGAGTTCATGGAGAAGGTGCCGGACGCGAGGGACTGCTGGCCGCCCTGCGCGACGGGACGCCGGCGGTGGCCATCGCTGCGGCGTGGGCGCTGGGCCGCTCGGAGGACCCCCGGAACACCCCGGCCCTCAAGGGAGCCCTCGGCCATTCCGATCCCGGAGTGCGCCGGGCTGCGGCCGAGGCG
>DASROG010000228.1:0-6170 GCA_035646995.1 Myxococcaceae bacterium | reverse complement strand
GAGCTGCCGGAGAAGGACCTCCGGCGGGCGCTGTCGGCGCTGGAGCGGGCGAAGGCCGTCTCGGTGCGGAAGCCGTTCGCGGGCCGGGGCATCCGGACGCTGCAGCGGGTGCCGTTCCACGCGCTGGACCTGTCGCTGGAGCGGGTGCGGCGGCAGGAGCGGCGGGCGCTTCTCCTGCTCCGGCGAATGACGGACTACGCCTACGCGCGGACGTGTCGGCGGGCATTCGTGCTGGACTACTTCGGCGAGGACACCCGCCACCTCGACTGCAACGGGTGCGACGTCTGCTCGGGCCAGCGGACGCGGGTCGAGCTGCCCCCGCCACGCGCGAGCGGGAAGGCCGGCGGCATCTACAAGTCGAAGGAGCGGGTCGCCGAGGGGCCGATGAACGACCAGGCCGCAGAGGCGCTGCGGCGGTTCCGGCGCGACCTGTCGCGAGACCTGGACGTGCCGCCGTTCATCCTCTTCACCGACAAGACGCTGCAGGCCCTGGCGACGGCGCTGCCGCTGACCCGGGAGGACTTCCTCGCGGTGAAGGGGACGGGCGCGACGAGCTGGGAGCGCTTCGGCCCGAAGGTGGTGGAGATCTGCCGCGGCGCCCGGGAGCACGCCCGGAAGGCGGAAGGCGGTGCGTCCGGCTAGGAGCGGGACGGCGGGTCCGCGTGGGGCCGATCCACCAGCGAGCTCACGCAGCGGCGGAGGAGTGGTGCAGCTCCGCCCTGCCCGGTCGATGAGCCTCGAGGCGCTCGGGCCCGAGCGGCACGATGCCCGTCAGGGCGCGCTGCACCTGGGCGCGACCCCCGCTCCGTCGCCGTGAGACCGGCCGGGGCCGCCTCCCTCCAGTGCTCAAGATGCAAGAGCATCCAGACACGCGCCCCCAGAGGACCTCGCTCGACGAATCCATGGCTTGGCGGCTCACGATTCGCACTCCCGGTCATCGAAATTGCTATTGCGTCTCGAGCGGCGAGGGGCCTCCCCCCGGCGGGCGTCCCCCGCGCCCGAGATGACCCCGCCGCTCGCCCGGCGGTCCACTGGAGGCGAAGCTCGCGAGCGGATCGGCGTCACGCAAGCCGTTCGATCCGGGCCATCACCCGAAACGCCCGGCCTTCCGCAGAGCCGCGGCACTCCGGCACGGCGCGACGAGCTCACCGACGACCACCGCGTGCACCGCCCCGGCTCAGGGCTCCACGGGGCGCCGCCTGCGCAGGACGATCTCTCGCACCAGCAGGGTCATCGCCGCGAGCCCCAGCGCCAGGACGAACACGAACCCCACCGCGGTGGCCCCGAACACCACCCGGACCATCGACTCGCCGATCCGGCCGTCGGTGTAGGCCTCCTTGAGGGGCGCGAGCAGCCCCAGCCGCTCCAGCACCCGGGCCGGGAGCGCGTCCAGCGCGTACGAGACGCGCAGCACCCCGGAGGACGGCCACTGGATGCGGAGCCCCTCCACCACCACGCCGATCGCGAGGTACAGCGCGGAGAGGGCCAGCGCGTTGCCGGCGACCACCTGGAGGAAACGCCTCGGATTCACGGAGCCCGGGTGGCCCGCTTCTTGAGCGCGGGCAGGAGCTTCTTCACCCGGGTCAGCTCGGGGGACCTCGGCGCGAGTCGGGTGAAGTTCACGTACTCCTCGTATGCCCGCTTCGAGTCGGTGTCACCCCCGGCGGCGTAGGCATCGGCGAGCGCCAGGCGGGCCGGTCCGTCCGCAGGATCCAGCTGCACGGCCTTGATCAGCAGCTCGCGCGCCTTGGTCTCGTCGCGGAGCTTGCGGAGCACGAGCCCCTGGGCGAGCGCCGCGTCGGAGAGGAAGGGCTGCAGCTCCACCGCCAGGTCGGCGCTGTGCTTGGCCTCCTGGACCCGGCCGGCGGCGAGCGCGACCCGCGAGGCTGCCACCGCGGCCAGGGCCCGGTCGCTCGCCCGCGGTGCCCCCGACGAGAGGCCCTGGAGCTTCGAGAGCTGGGGCTTGCCCGTGGCGGGCTTGAGCAGCACCTCGCCGGCGAGGCCGCAGACGCTGCTCGCGTCCTCGCGGCTCGCGGCCTCGTACGCCTTCTGCGCCTGCGGGACGTTGCCCTGTCGCACGAAGGCGCGGCCGATGGCGCAGAACACCTCGCTGTCCTTGGGCGCGAGCGCATTGGCCTTCTGCAGCGCTGCGAAGCCGGCGCGTCCGTCGCCACGGGCGAACATCAGGGTCGCCTTGAGGCGGTGGGACTCGGGGTCCTGCGCGTCGAGCTTCAGCGCTCGCCCGAGCGCAGCCTCGGACTCCTTCCACTTGCCCTGCTGGGCCAGGGCCAGCCCCACGTCCTTGTGGGCCGTGGCGCTGGAGGGGTTCTCCGCCGCCCACGCCTCGGCCTGGGCCTGCGACTCGATGGGCTTGGCGAGGGCGAGGTAGACGCGGGAGAGCGCGTGGCGGCTCTCGCCGTGGCTCTGGTTTCGCTGGATGGAGAGCTGGAGCGGCTCGACGGCGCGCTCCGGCGACCCGGAGGTCCAGAGCAACCGCCCCAGCGCGCAGGCGCCCTCGTAGTCGCGGGGGTCCCGGCTCGCGCCCTCGAACTGGGCCTTCGCCCGGTCGATGATGCCGCGCTGCCAGTAGACCTTCCCCAGGGCGACGGCCACGTCGGCGCGCGGGCGCTTCGCGGCGCCGAGCGTCTTCTCCAGAACCGTCTGGGCCTTGTCCGCCTCACCGTCGGCGGCATCCGCCAGCGCGAGCCAGGCCACCGCCTCGATGGGGTACTTCCCCGACACCGAGGTCTTCGCCAGCTCGGCGCGGCTCTTCTTCCAGTCCTTCAGCCGTCCCCAGGCGATGCCCCGCAGCAGGGCCATGCGTCGCCCCGGGTCGTCGGCGAAGCGCTGCAGGACCTCGCGCTCGCGATCCCGGCCGAGCAGCACCCGTCCCAGGGCCTCCTTGGCCTCTTCGCTCTTCGGCTTCTGCTTCACCGCCGCCTCGAGCGACTTCTGGGCCGCGGTGAGATCACCGCTCGCCCGGAGCGCGTCCCCCAGCGCCACCTGGAAATCGAAGGCGCGCTTGCCGGCGCCGGTCGCGCCCTCGGTGAGCACCTTCACCGCCTGGTCGTGCGCCCCGTTGGCGGAGAGGAGCCGCCCCCGGTCCAGCGCGCGGCGGGCCGCCATCTCCGGGGTGAGCGCCTCGGGAACGAGCTTGTCCACCGCCGCCAGGGCCTGGGTGAGGTCCTGCTCCAGGGCGAGCCGGCTCTCGGCCTCCCCGAGCACGCGGCCCGGATGTTCCGGGGAGAGCTGCTCGGCGGTGCCGTAGACGGTGAGCGCCGCGGCGTCGTCGCCCGCCTCGCGGTAGTAGTCGCCGAGCGCCACCAGGGCACGGACGTTGCCCGCGTTCAGCTCCAGGGCGCGCTTGAAGTGGAGCACCGCGCCCTTGGCGTCTCCCTTCGCCAGGAGAAGCCGGCCTGCGGCGTCGTGCACCTCGGTGAGGTCGAGCGGCGAGTCGAGGATGGCCTTCCGGGCCGCGTCGCGCTCGGCGCCCCCGGCGGTCAGGGCCCGGGCGACGAGGACCAGGCCGGGGTGGCTGGCGCCGGCCTTGGGACGGGCGAGCGCCGCCGCGGCCTGGGTGCGGTCCTGCGCGCTGCCGCCGTGCTCGTCGGCGAGCACCGCGCGGGCGTAGGCGGTGAGGTCCCAGGCCTCGGTGCTGTCCTCCTCCATCCGGATGGCCTGGGCGAGGGATTCGAGGGCGGTCCGGTCTCCGGCCGCGGTGTCGAGCGCGAGCGCCTTCCGGGCGGTGGAGAGCGCGTCGCTCAGGTTGCGTCCCTGGTTCACGGCCCGGGTGTGGCGGTAGACAAGCGCGCCGGCCACCAGCGCCACGAGCGTCACCGTGCCGATGGCCAGCTTCAGCGCGTGGAGCTGGAGCCAGCTCTTCTTCTGCGCCTTCTCCGCGACCTTCGCCCGGAGCGCCTTCTCGTACTCCTTGGCGATCGCCTGGGTGGTACCGGTGCTGAACGGCCGCCTGACCGCCGGGACCGAGCCGGTGGGGATCGGAGCATCCGGGACGTCGGCGAGGAGGCTGGCCTCGGTGCCGTCGTCGGGGCGCGTCTCTCCGGTGGCCGGGGCTCCCTCGGCTCCGGGCTCGGCACTGGCCGGGTAGTCGGCGGGCCCGGGCGCGGTCGGCCCGTCGCCGGCCACAGGGAAGGACCCG
The DNA here is from genome assembly GCA_035646995.1 of Myxococcaceae bacterium. Lineage (GTDB taxonomy): Bacteria > Myxococcota > Myxococcia > Myxococcales > Myxococcaceae > RPRB01. The sequence continues at coordinate 2,011 of DASROG010000228.1, read as the reverse complement.
GACCCCTTGCGCTCCGGCAGGGGCGTCTTGCCCGCGGCCTCGGCGAGCGCCTCCGGCGGAGGCGGCGGGGGTGTGGCGCCGGTGCGCGTGGGCCGGACGGCGGCGTTGCTGCCGGTGGGCGTGCCGTTGGCGCGCGGGGGGAGCGGCCGCTCGGGAGGATTGTCCAGGACGGCTGGACGCATGGTGGGGGCCGGGCCCCCGGCGAGCGCCGCTTGCGTCTGCTCGAGCCAGGTCCTCACCTGCTCGTCGCCCGGCGAGAGCGCCACCGCCTTGCGCAGCAGCGGAAGCGCCGAGCGGTAGAGGCCCTTGCTGACCAGGACCTCGGAGATGAGGTGGTAGGCGAGCGGGTCCTGCCGGTCGACGGCGACGGCCTTGTCGAACTGCTCCATCGCCTCGGCGGGGCGACCCAGCCCGATCAGCGCCTTCCCCCAGAGGACGTACCCGTGAACGCTGTCCGGATGGTGGACGAGCCCTTGCTGGCACACCTCGGCCGCGCGGGCGTTCTCGCCCTGCTCGACGAGCACCCGAGCCAGCTCCACGAACAGGGTGGAGGTGGGTTCGGTGGCGAGAAGCTGCTCGTACCGCTCCACCAGGGATTCGGGCATCGTTGTCAGCCGATGAAGGCTACCACGCGCCCCCTCCTCGCCTGGCTCCTCCTCTGTGTCGTCGGATGTCACGAAGGGGGCGCCACGCAGGCGAAGCTGAAGAGCACTTACGAGGACTTCGAGCAGAAGGCCCGGTGGGGCGAGTCCGCTGCCGTTGCGCAGCTGCTGGTCCCGGAGCGGCGAAACCAGTTCCTCGCCGCCCGTGCCCGGGACGGGAAGGACCTGAACATCACCGACATCGAGCTTCTGAACGTGGTGACCAGCGACGACAGCACCCACGCCACGGTGATCTCCCGCTGGCGGTGGTTCCGGCTGCCCTCCACCTCGGAGCAGGTTGCCGAGGCGAAGGCGGCCTGGGTGGCCCGGGGTGGGGAGTGGCAGCTCGAGTCGATGCAGGGCGGGCCCTATCCGGACCTCGCGCCCCGCTGACCCCAAAAAAAAGCGCCCACCGCCCCGGGGCCGGCCGGGACGGTGGGCGTCGGGCGTCCCCCCATGGGACGCCCTCACATGCGCAAACAAGCGAGCAACACGGGTGCCAGGGAGGAAGGCATGTCTTGCCGAGGGCTTGAAGGCTGATTTTGCTTTGAGTGTGTGCGGCGGACCGCAGGAACCGCGACAGTCGTGTCGTGGTCGCCTGCTGGAAGGCGAGGCCGCCTCGAGGGGACGCGGCTGACCGGGGACGGAGACTCGCTGCCGGGGACGGTGCTGGCCTCGCTTCGGAGTCGTGGCGGGGTGCAACGGACGGGGCCGGCGACGCTCGGGTGCCGTCGCGCGTCCACCGGCCCCTCCGGAACTGGCGGGGGCCGCGCTTTCCCTCCGGTTCCCCGGCACGCCTGCGCTCGCCCCACCTCGCCGGCCGATACTTTCTGCACGTGGAAGAGCGCCCCACGTGCAGAAAGGATCGCCCACCCAGGTCGGGGTGACACGGGTGCGTCCTCGGCGCGGCCGAGGCCCCGCATCCCGGGGGCGTCTGGGTCGCGCAGGCCGTCCGGCGCGCGCATCGGCGCCAGAGATGCCCGGTCTCGACTTCCTCCGGGCCGACATCTTCCCGTTCCTCGCCGGGCCCGCTCCGGGCGGCTCAGCCCTTCACGCCGCCGCCCGCTCCCCGTCCACGGATCGGATGGTGTCCTTCATCGAATGCTGCGGCACCCATCCCACGTCCTGCGTCCACCGGCTCCCGTCCACCATGCAGAGGAACTGGATGTGGTCCAGCTCCGGCGGGGGAAAGTTCGCGAGCCGGTAGCGGAAGAGCGTGCGGAGCAGCGGCCGGGCGATGGGGTGCGGAATCGGGATGGGAGTCCGCCCGAGCTCCCGGAGCACCGCCGTCAGCGGCACCTCTCCCGGACCGACCACGTTGTACACGCCCTTCAGCCCCGGCCGGAGCGCCTCGACCATCGCCCGCGCCG
>DASROG010000227.1:0-2000 GCA_035646995.1 Myxococcaceae bacterium | reverse complement strand
ATGCGCCGGGGCGCACGCTCCTCCTCCGCCCGGGCGAGGAGCGCGTCGCTCACCCGGCGCAGCGTCCCGGCCGCGAGGTAGATGTGGCGCATGAAGCGCTCGACGGCCTCTCCTTCCGGGCCGGTGCGGTAGCCCAGCTCGCGGGCCAGGCTCGCCTGCAGCTCGAAGGTGAGCCGGTCCTCCTTGCGCCCCGTCGCCAGGTGGGCCGAGTGGCGGACGCGCAGGAGGAAATCGCGGGCCGCGCGGGCCTCGGCCACGTCGTGCCGCGGGAGCACCCCGCGCTCGAGCACCTGGCCGAGGGTCCGGACGTGGAACCGCACCTGGGCGACCCAGAGCGCGGATTCGAGGTCCCGGAGCCCACCCTGCCCGTTCTTGACGTTGGGCTCGAGGAGGAAGACGGTGTCGCCGGACTTCTCCCGCCGCGCGCGGAGCTCGTCCAGCTTGACCTGGACGAAGGCGTCGGCCTGGCGTGTCCGCTGGTCGGCGAGGACCGAGCGCTCGGCCCGGGCCCAGAGCCGGCCGTCGCCGGCGATGCGCCGGGCATCGAGGAGCGCGGTCCGCAGATCGGTGTCCTCGCGCGAGGCCGCGGCGGACTCGGCCAGGGTGCGCACGCTCCAGCCGAGGTGGACCCGGGCGTCCCAGAGGGCGGTGGAGAAGGTCCGGGCGAAGCTCGCCACTTCGCCCCGGCCGGTGTGGAGGAGGAGCAGGTCCCAGTCGGAGTTGGGGCTCATCTCCCGGCGCCCGGTGCCGCCGACCCCGACCAGCACCGCGCCCTGCAGCTTGTGGGCGGGAGCCAGCGCATCCCAGAGCGCCCCCAGCGCGGCGTCCGCCGCGGCGGTGACCAGGCGGGCCGTGGAGAGACCGGCCCGGCCGTCGGTGTGGAAGGCGCGAATGCGCTCCAGCGACGCCGTGCGGTGCTGCCGGAGCCGCTCGCCCGGGCTTCCCCGCGCCGGGAAATGGGGCACCGACGCCGTCAGCGCCTGGGAGCAGACGCGATCGGGCGTGGGGGGAAGCGCGTGAGGATCGATGGACATCGGTCGGAACCCTCGGACGGAGGGGCTGCCCTGGAGTCTAGCGGTCGGGAGGCCAGCGCTGCGCGGGGCTCGCTCACCGACCGATCGCGCGCGCCTGCCGCCGCTGCGCTGCAAGGGTCGCGACGAGGACGGGGGGCCTGTCCGGAGGAGCCGGGCCGCTCCCCGACCGATTCTGCACGTCGAACCGTGCTCCACGTGCAGAAACGGCCATCCGCTCGGGTCGCGGTGCCGGGGGCCCGCTTCAGTTCGCCTTCGCCAGCCGGTCGCGGTTTCCGAGGAAGCCCTGGACGCCCGAGGCGATGGCCCGGGCGACGTCCTCCTGGTACGCCGGGGAGCCGAGCCGCTTCTCCTCCTCGGCGTTGGAGAGGAAGCCCGTCTCCACCAGGATGGCAGGCATCTTGGTACCCAGGAGGACGTAGAACAGGGCCTCCTTCGTCCCGAGGTCGCGAATCTTTCCGTCCTTGCTCCGGAGGGCGGAGATCAGCCCCGACTGGACCTGGGTGGCGAGCCGGACCGACTCCTCGGTGTCGGCCCGGGTGGCGAGGTCGGCGAGGAGGAAGCGGAGGTCGGACATCCCCTTCTCGGAGGTGGCGTTCTCGCGCGCCGCGAGGCGGATGGCGTAGCGGTCCGAGGCCAGGTTGAGGGTGTAGGTCTCGATGCCGCGGATGGACCGCTGCGGCAGCGAGTTGCAGTGGATGGAGATGAAGAGGTCGCCGCGGGCCACGTTGGCCAGCCGGGCCCGCTCCTCGAGGCGGACGAACTTGTCGGTCTCTCGCGTGAGGACGACCTCGAGCCCCTGCTCGGTGAGGACCGTCCTGAGCCTCTTCGCGATTGCCAGGGCCACGTCCTTCTCGCGGGCGCCGTCCACGCCGACGGTCCCGGTGTCGTGGCCGCCGTGGCCGGGATCGACGACCACCCGGCGGAACTTGAGGCCGAGCTGCTCGGCGAGGGTGACCTCGCTCGGAG
>DASROG010000226.1:0-4027 GCA_035646995.1 Myxococcaceae bacterium | reverse complement strand
GCCCGGTGTACTTCCCCGGCTCCATCCCCGCGGGGACGCACAGCTCGAGGTAGAGCACCACCGGCCGGTCCGCGGTCGATTGCGCGGGGAGCACGGCGGGGTTGGTGCCGCCATCGGTCCGGTGCACCGGGAGGAGCGGGTCGGGCCAGAGCCCGGTGGCGCCGCCGCCCTCGGTGGCCCGGGTGAGGTTCATCCACTCCTCGCGAAAGACGCGCACCGCGACACCGGCCCGCCCGGGTCCACGCAGCGGCGCCACGTCGGCGGACAGCACCTCGGCTGGAGGCGCGACGTAAATCTGAAGTCCCTCGCACTCGCCCCGAGCGGCCCTGACCCGCGCTTCTCCCAGCGCCTCGAGCGGCTGTCCGGGCCGGACCTTGGCCAGCGCCGGGACCGGGACCAGGCGCGGAGACGCTGCCAGAGCAGCAAGGAGGAGGAGGGGCAGCGGGGACACGCCTGAGAGCGTGTCTAGCGGTTGCGCGCCAGGGTGGAGGGGTCCAGCGCGCGACCCGGCTTGTAGTCCGTCCACTCCACGACGACCGGGCCCAGCGCGAAGTCCGCCTCCATGCGCATCGGGACGTGCGCCGGGTCGTCGCTGAACCACATCCGGACCTCGCGGGCGGAGAGGTTCCCCGAGAACTCGGTGCGAAGCCGGACCCGGACGGCCTGTCGCTCGCCGAGCGGCGTCTCCACCGGCCCGCGGCCCTCGACCTCGGCCAGGCCCCGGAAGAGCTTCGAGCCGGTGAAGATGGGCATGGAGATGGTGTCCCCATCCGCCAGGCGGGCGGTGCGGAGGAAGAACACCGCCGAGGACACGTCCCCGGCGCCGGGCGGCACCTCGACCTGCGATTCCCGCGGCGACTCGCCTTCGACCTGCCGGAAGACCTGTGCCTTCCCGGCGCTCCGGTCGAAGTCGATCTTCAGCCGGCGGCGCTTCCGGTTCTCCTCCGAGTACATCTCCAGGCCTCGCGAGCGGCCACTCGCCGGGTCCCACCAGGAGATGATCTTGTTCCGCATCGGGTACACGACGAGGTCGGACCGCGCGTGGGTGACGAGGGGAAGGCTTCCGGGACGGTCCGGAGGCTCGGCCCCGACCGTCACCTCGGCCGTCCCGGCAGGCAGACCGAGCCAGCTCACCCGGTAGGTGATCTGCTCGCCCGGCCCCAGGGAACCCTCCGGCGTGACCCCGGGGGCGGCGGCGAGGAGAAGAGCCAGGACCACGGTCGACACGGAGTGAAGTTTACCCCTGGCGACTCACGGATGCTCGCTTCGCTACCCCACCCCACACGGGCGGGCCAGTGCCTGGCCGGCGGTCCGGCGTAAGCTCGAGGTGGGAGAAGCCCATGCCCATCGACAAGAACGCCGAGGAAGAGGACCTGCGCGAGGAGCGTCGGCGTCGGGCCTACACCGATTACGACTGCCCCTCCTGCAACGCCAACAACCCCACCGAAATGGCGCTCCGCGACGGGGACGAGACGCGGTGCAACTACTGCGGGACCGAGTACAAGGTCCGCATCACCGACGAGGGCCGGCTCCGCCTCAAGGAGCTCTGACGGGGGCCTGGTCCCCCCGGCGCGGCCGTTCGCCAAAGATGGCGGTCCCCACCCGGATCGCCGTGGCGCCCTCCTCGATGGCGGTCTCGAAGTCGTGGGTGCTCCCCATCGACAGCCCGGGCAGCCCGTGCTCCCGTGCGAGCGCGGCGAGCGCGCGGAAGAACGGGCGGACCTCGTCCGCGGGAGCGAGCGGGGGCATGGTCATCAGCCCCAGGATGTGTAAGCCGGGCAACGGCCGGACGGCGTCGAGCAGCGAGCCGAGCACGGCCGGGGCGACGCCGCTCTTCGTTCCCTCGCCGGCCACGTTCACCTCCACGTAGACGGCGAGCGGGGCTCCGGTGCGCCGGCGGGAGAGCTCCTGTGCCACCTCCAGGCGGTCCAGCGCGTGGAAGACGTGCGCCGACCGTGCCACGTAGCGCGCCTTGTTGGTCTGCAGTGGACCGATCGCATGCCAGCGAAGGCCCGGCAGATCCGACAGCGCCTCGGCCTTGTCCCGAAGCTCCTGGGCGTAGTTCTCGCCGAAGGCGCGGGCGCCGGCGCCGTACGCGGCGCGGATGGCCTCCGGCGGCTGCAGCTTGCTGACCGCCACGACCTCGACCGACCCCGGGCGACGGCCGGCACGCGCCTCGGCCGCCTCGACCCGGTCCAGAACCGCCCGCCAGCTCGCCGCGACCTCGGTCATCGCTGCTCCCAGGGCAGGATGTAGCCCGCATCCCGAAGCAGCGCGAGCGTCTCCACCAGTGGCAGCCCGACGACCGCGCTGTACGAGCCCTCGATGCGCTCGACCAGGAACCCGCCGATCCCCTGCACCGCGTAGGCGCCTGCCTTGTCCATCGGCTCTCCGGTCGAGACGTACCAGCGCAGCGTGGCCTCGTTCGCGGCGGCGAACGTCACCGACGCCGTCACCAGCCGCTCGCCCCCGCCCGCCACCACCGTGCTGGGGCCGCCCTGGTCGGGACGACGGCGCGCCTGAGGATCCTCGAGCGGGATCTCGAACGCGGCCGCCCTGACCGCCACCGCGGTCATGACCTGGTGAGTCCGGCCGCTCAGGGCCCGGAGCATCTCCATCGCCTCCTCCGCCGTCCCCGGCTTTCCGAGGAGGCGTCCCTCCAGGACCACGCTGGTGTCCGCAGCCAGGACGGTGGCGTGCGGGTGACGGGCGTGCACGGCATCGGCCTTCTCGCGAGCGAGCCGCAGGACATACTGCTCCGCGGACTCCCCAGCGCGGACGTTCTCGTCCAGGTGCGCAGGATCGATGCGGAGCGGAATTCCCAGCTGCTCGAGCAGGGCGCGACGACGCGGGCTGGCCGAGGCCAGTACCAATGGGGACACGGGAGGCATGCGCGACCCCCCCGTCTACCGAAACGGCGGTTGACCTGCCACGCCGGCCCCGTCGATGGTGGCAGGTGGGATGAGGGCGACGGACCTTCTCGTGGCGCTGCGCCGGACGGTGGAGCAGCTCGCCGCGTTCAACGAGCTGGCCAAGGCGCTGACCTCCACGCTCGAGACCCGCGAGGTGCTGGGGCTGGTGATGCAGAAGGTCTCGGCGCTGCTCCGGCCGGCCAACTGGTCGCTTCTCCTGCACGACGAGGCCACCGACAGCCTCTACTTCGAGATCGCCGTGGGGATGGGCGCCGACCGGCTCCGGAACGAGCGCATCGCGGTGGGAGAGGGCATCGCCGGGACCGCGTTCCGCACCGGCAAGCCGCGCCTGGTGGACGACGTGCGCACCGCACCGGACTTCTCGCCCCGCTTCGACGCGCTCACCGAGTTCAGGACCGGCTCGGTGCTGGCCGTTCCGCTGATCTTCCGCGGACGCGCGCTGGGGATCATCGAGCTGGTGAACGGGGAAGGGGACCCGCGCTTCGGCGAGGAGGACCTCGCGGCGGTGATGGCCATCGCCGACTTCGCCGCCATCGCCATCCAGAATGCCAGCGACTTCCAGCGGGTCCAGGAGCTCACCCTGGTGGACGAGCACACCGGGCTGGGGAACGTCCGGTCCTTGCGGAAGCAGCTCGACGCCGAGGTGACCCGCGCCCGGAGCCTGGGCCACCCGCTCTCGCTGCTCTTCCTGGACCTGGACCACTTCAAGAGCGTGAACGACAGCCACGGGCACCTGGTGGGCAGCGCGCTGCTTCGCGAGGTGGGCGTTCTGCTGCGCGAGGAGCTCAGGCCGGTCGACGCGGCCTTCCGCTACGGGGGCGACGAGTACGCGGTGATGCTGGTGGAGGTGGACACCCGGAGCGCGGTGCAGACCGCGGAGCGGATCCTCGCCCGCTTCCGCACCCACCGGTTCGGGAAGCCCGCGGGCCTCGACCTGCGGGTGACGGCGAGCGTGGGGATCGCCGCCTGTCCGGAGCATGCCTCCGAGTCCACCGAGCTCATCGAGGCGGCGGACCGGGCGATGTACCTGGTGAAGGCCCGCGGCCGGGACGGACTCGCGGTCGCGGCCACCTGAGCGCTTCACATCGCGAGAG
>DASROG010000225.1:0-6101 GCA_035646995.1 Myxococcaceae bacterium | reverse complement strand
CCCGACGACAGTTGCACGCAGCCAAAGCCACTGCCACTGCAGCTGCCCTGGCTGGCGCCGGCCACGATCATGAGAACTCCTGCGCCGATGAGCGGACGGCAACGAGCGTATCGAGGACGGGCAGCGCATTGGAGGTCGTGCAACTGGTCCTCGCTCGCTCACCTCCTTGCGGGTCGGACGCCTCGACCTCGGGGAGCGCTGACGGCCCGTGGACGAACGCGTATGAGCAGCCGGACGCCGACCAGAGCAACGACAGCTCGAGAACGACCTCGAGGCCGTTCCTGCGATGGGATGGGTGCATCATCGGAGGCCCCCCTGCCCTCCCACACGACCCAGGCAACTCGATGTCATCTGACGGGCCGGCGTGGAGAGGCGAACGTCCGGCTTAGCGCCGCAGCCTGGACCTCCACCACGACAATCGTCTTCACCGTCGCCCCAGGCCAGGAGCTTTTCGCCTCTTCCCGACCTCGCGCGGTTTCCAGGCGATCTACTCAGCCTCGCCCGGCGGATCCTCGAGGCGGGGAACCACCAGGCCCCGCGAGAGCCGCCGCAGCACCCGCAGCTTCTGGCGCTGCTTGTAGCGGGCATGGGCGTTCTCGCCCTGCTCGTTCTGCTCCGCGGTGCGCACGTCGAGCATCTGGAACTCGACCAGCGTGAAGCCGATCCGGCCCTTCCGCTCGCGGCGATCCAGCTCCGGAGGCGGCAGCCACTCGTCGAGGCGGAGCGGCACGTCCACCACGAAGTTGAGCGCCTTGTACCCGCTGCCGCTGAACTCGTTGCCCGCCGGGCCCTCGCGGTCCTCGAAGTCCAGGTCGAGGTGGAGCTCGTGGGCGTGCTGCCGGAAGTGCGGGAACTCGTGCAGGAGCGACTTGAAGGGGAGCAGCGTGTTCTCGGTCTGCCCCGGCACGAGGAAGTTGAAGGGGAACAGCCGCTGGGTCAGGAAGTAGAGCACCGGGAGGATGTCCGCCCGGGTCGGGGTCACGATGCGGAAGCGGGTCTTGTCGTAGACCTGCGCCGCCACGTTCTCTTTCTTGGCCAGGAGCTTGGTGATGAACGACTCGCGGGTCTTCACCGAGGGGCTGTAGTCCAGGATGGGCAGCCCCTTCTCCCGGGCCTCGGCCAGCACCCCGTTCACCTTCGCGGTCACCATCTGCGACAGGTCGGCCTCCGAGACCGCCAGACGGAACAGGAGGTCTCTTCCCTCGATGTGCTGCACCACGTGCATGCACTTGAGGACGATGCAGGCGATCCGCCGGAAGCGGTGCGGCTCCTTCGCCCCGCTGGCGTAGAGGAAGAGGTCATGGACCTCCGCCGGTCGGGCGACCACGTCCGCCACCCGGTAGGTGAAGGTGCGGCGAAGGTACTCGACGGCGTCGGACAGCACCAGGCGGGCCCAGGCCTCGTCCTCGGAATGCGTCAGGTCCAGCCCGCACAGCCGGAGGAAGCGGTCCACCTCGTCTCGGTTCCGGAAATGCAGCCGCCGCCAGTCGACGACCGACCCGCCCCGGAGGATGTGGCGCACCCGCTCGAGCTCCTTGAGGCCCATCTCGGCCACGGAGCGGACAGGAAGGTCCGGGAGCTTCGGCTCGACGGGGAGGCGCATGGGGGCGGCGCCCCTTACCAATCTAGAAGGTGAAGGGAAAGTCCACCGGCTCGCCTGGCTGGTACTTGTGCTTGGGGAAGTTCCAGGACTTCACCAGACCGCTGAGACAGGTGGCCATGTAGGACGATTTGAACTGGTCGGTCACCGCGGAGACGGAGGTGGTCTTCCCCGAAGTCTGGATGACCCAGTGCATCACCAGGGTGCCGTGGAGGTTCGGGTCGCGGGTCTTCTGCTCGTTCACACACCGCACGATGGACGGCTTGTTCGCCAGCACCACCGACATGATGTCGCCCTTGGGGAGGCGCTCCGGGACCTCGGTGCTGGAGGCGCCGGGCGCGGGCGGCACGTAGGCGGTCTTCTTGCCGTTGCTGCGGCTGTCGGCGGACTTGGAGCCGCTCGTTCCAGTGCCGAACACCTCGTCGAACAGGTCGTCCGCCTTGCTCTTGCCGTTCCCCGAGCTCTTCGGCGGCGGGTCGGCCGAGGCCACCTGCTCCTCGCCCCCGCCTGACGCCTTGCTCCCGCCGGTGTGCCGGCTTCCTCGGGTGCCTCGCCGGGTCCCGTTGCCCTCGCTCGGCGGCACGGCCGGCGTGACCTTCGCCACCGGCGGAGTCACTGGCGGAGTCACCGCGGGCGTGGTGGCAGGGGCCAAGGTGGTGGTTGCCGCGGCCTGGGTCGCCTTCGGAGGCTCGGAAGGCGGTGTCACCTTGGCCGTCTCGGGCGGCGGCGGGAGCTGGCGAGCGGCCTGCTCGGCGGCCTTCTGTCGCTGCAGGAGGTACCAGCCGCCTCCTCCGACGGCGCCGAGGACGACCAGCACCGCAACGCCGAGGCCGATGAGGAGCCCCTTGTTGCCCTGGGCCTTCACCGGCCGCGTGGCGTAGGGGTAAGCGGGGGTGAAGGTCGGCGGCCGCTCGACCGCGGTCACCGGCGTGGGAGCCTCGGCGCGCGAGGGTCGGCCGTTGATGCTGGCCGCTGGAACCTCTCCCGTCGGCGGGGGAACCTCGAGCAGTCCGCGCGGCGCGGCCACCGGCTCGGGAGCGGGGGGAGGCGCGTCCGGCTTGCTGAGCGCGTCGATCTCCTCCTTCACCAGGCTGGCCAGGGCGGCCGAGGCGGAGGGTCTCCAGCCGCCTGCGGCCTGCGGCACCGGCGTCGGGACCTCGGACCGCACCGTGCGCATCACCCCGCCGGCGTTGAACGCGGACTCGATCGGAACCGGCACCACGGGCATCGGACCGGACGGCGACGACGCCGGGGAGAAGACCGGACGCTGCGGCCGCGGCGCGAGCCAGGCGGCCAGCTCGGAGACCTCGGACAGGGGCACCCAGTCCTCGAAGCCCTGCCTCCACGTCAAGCTGTCGGGGCCGATCTCCCCGCGATCCCAGTAGTCCTTGATCGCCTCGGGGGTGAGGGGGCCCGTTTGCTTGTCGTCGATGGCGACGTACCAGTCGAGCGCGCGCGGCGGCCCGTCGCTCACCGGGGGAAGGTTGGCCTCGACCGGGGGCGGTTCCTCGGCCGGGGGCTGCCCCACCGGCTCGTCGTCGCGGCGCTCACCGAGCGCGCTGTCGAACGCGGCGCCGATCTCCTCGTCGTCCACGTCGCTGAAAATCGAGTTCTCGCCCGTGGGTGCTTCAGGAGCGGGAGGCGGCGGCGCGGACTCCTCGAGCCCCTGGAGGGCGGCGTCGTCCTCGGCGTCCTGTGGGCGCCGCACCACGATGACGTTGCCGCACTTCTTGCAGCGGACCTTGACCCCGTTCGCCCCGACCTTGTCGTCGGAGATCATGTACTGGGCGCGGCAGCTGTCGCAGACGAAGCGCATGGAACTCTGGGGGGTTGCCCAGCCTTCGAGCGTAGAGGTCGCCCCCCGGCCCGGTCAAGGAACGCCCGAGGGGACGGAGGAGATCTACTTCCGCGTGGGCACCTCGACGTTGGTGCCCACCGCCATCCGCAACGCGGCGAGGTCCTCCGACACGGCGAAGGTCATCAGCTCGCGGATCTTCACTTTCCCGGCGACGCGGTAGCTGGACCCGGTTTCACCCTGGACGAGCTTCTTCACCGCCTCGAGGTCTCCTGCGGTGAACAGCGCACAGCGGACCCCGGTCAGCTCTGCCCCCTCCAGGTATTCCCTGACCGGGTCGCCCTCGGCGCGGCGCAGCACCTCGGGGACCAGCCGTCCCAGAGCGGCGCGGAACGGCTCGGTCATCACCGACTCGAGCGCCTGACGCTCGGCCTCGATCACCGGGGCGGGCACCGTCCAGCGCATCTGGAAGCCGCAGAGGAGCACCGCTCCCTGGAACACCGCGGCGAGCCGCTCGGGCGCGAAGCGCGAGGCGAAGATGAGCTCGGGCCGGAGCAGCGCCAGGGTGCGCCCCAGCTGCGCGTGGGTGTCCTTGGCCTGCGGGTCGCCGAAGAACTTGCCGCCGACCCTCAGGCACACCGGCTGGCTGTGGACGATCTCCACGCCCAGGAGCGGGTCCGGCGCGGGCTCCATCGAGCGCTTGGCCAGCTTGTCCCGGGTGGCCATCAGGAACGGAGAGAACAGCTCCACCGCCTCGAGGCCCAGGAGACGCGCCACCGCCCGGTAGTGATGGATCTGGTACTCCTGCGCGGTCCCCACGTCGATCCGGTGCTTCTTGGGAATGAGCTGCGCCTGGGCGAGCGGCACCGCCGAGAGCTGGCCCGCGCGCTGGAACAGCAGCCCCATCAGCTCGGCGAAGGGCGTGCGCACCTTGGGATGCAGGAGGTTCTGGGCCCAGAGGCGGTCGTTGAGCGTGGCTCGCGGCGTCTCGCGCTTCTTCGCGTAGGGCCCGAGCTTGGTGAGGATCTCCTTCTCCGCCGGTCCGGCGTCGCCCAGCAGCCCGGTGACCACCTGCGCGGCGAGCCAGGCTCCGTCGTAGTCCTTCCTCCGGGCGGCGAGCTCCGCCAGCTGGCTGGCCACCTTCTTCGGATTCTGGGTATGGGCCAGCGCCCGCCGGAGCGCCTGGACCGCGGGCTCCTCGTTGCCCGAGGACGCCAGCAGCAGCTCGGCGTAGGTCTCCTGGACGATGGCGTCCTCGGGGAGCCCGGCCGCGGCCACCTTGTAGGCCATCAGGGCGCTCTCCGGCTGCTTCAGGATCTGGAGGTACAGGTCGCCCAGCGTCCGCCACAGCGCCATCCGGGCGGTCTCGGTCTCGTCGGTCTTGGGAAGCCGCTGGATCATCCGGGCGTAGTTCTCCTCCAGCTGCTTCCACTCCTTCGCCGCGCCGAGCATCGCCTCGATGGCGCTGAAGGCCTCGATGAACAGCGGGTCGAGATCCAGCGCGGCGTTGAACGCCTCCACCGCCCGGCCGGTGTCCCGCAGCTCGTCGCGGAGACTCTCGCCGAGCGCGAACCAGACCCGCTTCGCCCGCTGGGCGTCGGCCTGGAGCTCGGGCTGACCGAGCATGGTCTCCAGGATCTCCGCTGCCTTCCCCGGCTGGCGCGTCTCACGGTAGAGCACGTAGAGCGCGTCCATCACCTCGAGAGAGCTCGGTCGGAGTCGCAGCGCCTGGGCGTAGGCGTCGATGGCGGTGTGCAGGTCCTTGAGCCGGTCGCGCGCCAGGGCCCCCAGCTCCAGCGCTGCCTCGGCCTTCGGCTCTCCGTCCAGCACGCCCACCAGCGCCTGCCGGTACTCGGCCGAGCGGTCCCACCGCCCTGCCCCGTCGGCGAGGTGGATGAGGGCGCGGAGGCTCGGCTCGTGGCCCGGGTCGATCGCCAGCGCCTTCTCGAAGTGGTTCTGCGCCCGGTCGTGCTGCTTGAGGGCGATGTGCACCTCGCCGATCTGCCAGTAGAGCTCGACGATCTCGAGGTCGGTCAGGTCCTCGCGGTGGTGGATGAGGATGGTCTGGAAGACCTTCAGCGCCTGGTCGTGCCGGCCGAACTGCACCAGGAGGTTGCCGTACCCCTCGAGCGCCGGGAGGTAGGTCGCGTCTAGCTGGTACGCCTCCTCGTAGGCGGCGAGCGCGCGTTCGCGCCGGCCGAGCTTTTCCTGCACGTAGCCCATCCGGTAGACCTGACGGCACAGGTCCTTGCCCAGCGCGTCGTCCTGCTCCGTGGCGAGCCGGGACTTGAGGTTGCGGATGACGACGTCCAGCATCTGCTCGGCGGGCTCCCACCGCTCGCGGGCGATGTAGAGGCCGGAGAGCGGGAGCGCGGCCTCGGCCAGCTCGGGGTCGAGCTTGATCGCCTCCTCATACCAGTGCATCGCCGAGTCGGGATCTTCGCGGCGCTCGCTGTGGTAGCGGCCGACGGCCAGATAGGCCCGGGCCTTGGCCGAGGCCTCGCTGGTGGCCTGGGCCTCGGCCACCAGCATCTGCTCGTAGGTCTCCCAGTCCTGCTCGTTCTCGGCGATGCCGCGGAGCGCCTGGAGCGAGGGCAGAAATTCCCGATCGATGTGCAGCGCCTGCGTGTAGCAGGCCTTGGCCGAGGACACGTCCATCAGCATGTCCTCGTTGATCTTCCCCATCCGGTGGAGCACCTCCACCGC
>DASROG010000224.1:0-4676 GCA_035646995.1 Myxococcaceae bacterium | reverse complement strand
GAAGCGCTGGTACCCGCCAGTGAGCTGCTCGGAGGTGGGGCGCAGCCGCTCCAGCACCTCGAACCGGGAGACGTCGATGGGATCCACCGTCTCCTTCCGCTGGGCGATCTCCTGGTCGGAGAGGATGACCACCGGTGTCTGGTACTTCTCGGCAAGGTTGAAGGCCTCGACAGTGAGCCGGAACGTGTCCTCGACGCTGGTGGGGGCGAGCACCGGGCGGAGCACGTCACCGTGGGCGCTGAACGCCGCCTGGAAGAGGTCCGCCTGCTCGGGTTTGGTGGGAAGTCCGGTGGACGGCCCGCCACGCTGCACGTTCAGCAGGACGAGCGGAAGCTCCGCGATGGAGGCCAGGCCCAGCATCTCGGTCTTGAGCGACATCCCGGGCCCCGAGGTGGCGGTCATCGACTTCTTGCCCGCGAAGGAGGCACCGACCGTCGCCCCCACCCCGCTGATCTCGTCCTCGGCCTGGAGCACCACCCCCCCGTACTTCGGAAGCTCGCGGGCGAGGATCTGCATCACCTCGGTGGATGGGGTGATCGGGTAGCCGCCGAAGAACTCGCAGCCGCTGAAGATGGCCGCCGAGGCGCACATCTCGTTGCCGTCGCAGAGGAGCTTCGGCGCGGATGCCTCCGGGCGGGCCAGCGCCCGGGGCGCGGCGAGCGGGTGCTCCGTGGCGAAGGAGATGCCGCGGGCAAGCGCCTTCCGGTTCGCCTCCAGCAGCCCCTCCCCCTTCTGGGCGAACTTCTTCTGGAGCCCGCGGTCGAGCGCCTCCTGTGGCACCCCGAACCAGCCGGAGAGGACGCCGAGCACGACGGTGGTCTTCGCCCGGTCGGTCCCCGCCGAGGCCTTGGCCAGCTCGGCCAGCGGCACGCCGATCACCTCGCGCGGCATCCGGCCGGCGGGGGCGAGGTCGGCGGGCGGCGGGCCCGCCTTCGCCTCGTGGATGAGCACGGTGTCGGGCCCGAGGGGGAGCTCGGCCCCGAAGCGGCGGAAGTCCTCCCAGTTGAGCGCCACCGCGACGTCCAGCACGCCGCCGGGGTTCAGCACCTTGCGGGTCGAGAGGCGGACCCGGCAGGAGGACTCGCCCCCACGGATCTGCGAGCCGAAGCTCTTGGTCATCACGGCGTAGAAGCCCTGGGACGAGGCCGCGGAGAGCAGCGATTCGCCCGCGCTCACCACCCCGTCTCCGCCCGAGCCGGCCAGCCCGACGACGAGATCCTCGATCATCCTCGGCCCCGCAGTGTTGGTTCGACGTGGCGCTGGACGCGCCCCTTCCGGCGGGTCCGATGCAAGCCGCCGGCCTCGGCGCTCGGGGGGGTGGAGGCCCCTCGGTCGCGCAGAGAATGCGCCCGAGGGACGGCGCCGCGCCGGGGCTGCGGCCGCGATGCGCCGTGGGCCCATGGCCGCCCCTGAGAACCCGGACTTGCTGAACCGGCCGTCACGGTCGGCGGCGAATGCGGCCCTGGCCGGCTGCGCGGGCCACCGGTCCCCCCTACACTCCGCGCACCCGGCAGGCTTCCACCGTCTCGGCGAGGACATGCAGGCAACGCACGAATTCCTCAAGGCGATCACGGTCGTGCTCTGCGTGGCCGCGGTCACCACCGTGCTCTTCCGGAAGCTCCGGCAACCGGTGGTGCTCGGCTACATCCTCGCCGGCCTGATCGTCGGACCCCACGTCCCGATCCCCCTCGTCGCCGATCGCCCCACCGTCGTCGTCCTCTCCGAGCTGGGAGTGATCCTCCTGATGTTCGCGCTGGGCCTGGAGTTCAGCGTGCGAAAGCTGGTGCGGGTGGGCCCGACGGCCGGACTGACCGCGGTCATCCAGTCGAGCATCATGGTCTGGCTGGGATTCCTCGCCGGCCGTGCCTTCGGCTGGAGCTCGCGGGAGAGCCTCTTCGCCGGGGCGGTGATCGCCATCTCCAGCACCACCATCATCGCCAAGGTCTTCGACGAGCAGCAGATCCGGGGAAGGCTCCGCGACCTCGTGGTGGGCGTGCTCATCGTGGAGGACCTGATCGCCATCCTCCTGATGGCGGTGCTCACCGCCCTGTCCAGCGGCGAGGGGATGTCCGCCGGAACCCTGCTCACCTCCAGCGCCCGGCTGGCGGGGTTCCTCGTCGCGCTCATCGCGATCGGGCTCCTCGTCGTTCCGCGCACGGTGCGGATGGTGGTCCGTCTGGGGCGCCCCGAGACCACCATCGTGGCCACCATCGGCTTCTGCTTCGCCACCGCGCTGCTCGCCCAGGCCTTCGGTTACTCGGTGGCGCTGGGGGCGTTCATCGCCGGCTCGCTGGTGGGGGAATCGGGAGAGGAGGCGGAGGTCACCAACCTCGTGCTGCCGATCCGGGACCTGTTCGCCGCCATCTTCTTCGTCTCGGTGGGCATGCTGATCGACCCGGCGATCATCGCCGCGAACTGGTTTCCGGTGCTGGTCTTCACCGCCCTGGTCATCGGCGGGAAGGTGCTCGGGGTGACGGTGGGCGCGTTCCTGGCCGGCAGCGGCACGCGGACCGCGGTCCAGGCCGGAATGAGCCTGGCCCAGATCGGGGAGTTCTCGTTCATCATCGCCGCGCTCGGGCTGTCGCTCGGAGCCACCCGGGATTTCCTCTATCCCATCGCGGTGGCGGTCTCGGCGATCACCACCCTCACCACACCCCTGCTGATCCGCCTGGCCGGACCGGTGGCCTCCTACGTCGATCGCAAGCTGCCGCGACCGATCCAGACCTTCGCCGCGCTGTACGGGACCTGGCTGGAGGATCTCAAGGCACGGCCCCGGAGGAGGACAGAAGCGGCACGCATCACCCGGCTGGTGCGGCTCCTGCTGCTCGATGCCGCGCTGCTCGTCGCCCTGGTGATCGCCACCGCCTCCTCGCTCGACGAGGTGGTCGCCTTGGCCTCGGGGCAGCTCGGCGTCTCGGAGGAGGTCGCCCGGACGGTGACCATCGCGGCGGCCGCGGTGGTGGCCGGACCCCTGGTGGTCGGAATCTTCAGGCTCGCCGGTGGGCTCGCCCTGGCCCTCGCCGACCTGGCGCTTCCGGCGACGGGCAGCGGCAAGCCGGACCTCGCCGAAGCGCCGCGCCGGGCGCTGGTGGTCACGGTCCAGCTGGCGCTGGTGCTCCTCGTGGGGCTACCCGTCATCGTGCTCACCCAGCCCTTCGTCCCGACCTGGGCCGCCGTTGCGGTCCTGGGAGCGCTCCTGGTGCTGCTCGGCGTTCTCTTCTGGCGAAGCGCCATCAATCTCCAGGGGCACGTGAAGGCGGGGGCGCAGGTCATCGTCGAGGCCCTGGTCGCCCAGGCAGGGACACCTCACGGCCCGGAGACAACGGGCCTCGAGCGGGTCACCCAGCTCCTCCCCGGGCTCGGCGACCCGCTTCCGCTGCGCCTGGAGGCCGGCAGCCCTGCGGTGGGGAAGAGCCTGGCCCAGCTCGGCGTGCGCGGGGTCACCGGCGCCTCCGTCCTGGCCATCGTCCGCGGGGACGGGGGCGTCCTGGTGCCCTCCGCCGGCGAGGTGCTGCGGGCAGGCGATACCCTCGCTCTCGCCGGCACGCACGAGGCGGTGGCAGCCGCGGTGGAGCTCCTGACCGGCTCCCCTTCCCCCACCGCCGCGAAGGAGCTCGAACACCGGCCGCTCGCCGGCTGAAGTGCCCGGACCTGCCACCCGCGCCCAGCCCCGAGGTGAGCCGGAACAGGCCGGCATGGGCGTCGACGGGGATGCCCCGGCGTGCTCGTGTCAGCTTCGCGGCCGGAGCTTGCTCTCGCCGAGCGCGAGCAGGAGCGAGGAGAGGTCGACCCGCGCCGTCCGGAGGAAAATGCGCAGCGCGCGCTCGGCTCCCACGGCCAGGGCGGCCAGCTTCTCCAGCCGGGCGAGCCGCTCGCGGCCCACGCCGCTCGCCGCTGCCAGGCGGCGAGCCTCCTCCAGGTCGGCGCGAATGCGGGTGATGAACGCAGTCTCGCGCTCCTGGATGACTCGCCGGACCATCTGGATCAGGTCGGTCTCGGCACGGAAATGCCAGGCGCCGGTGCCGGGCTGGCGGATGCGCACCACCACCCCCCAGCGCTCGAGGTCACGGACCAGCATCGAGACTGCGCCCTTGCTCAGCCCGAGCTCCTCCTCGAGCTGGGTGGCGGTCATGGAGGCCCCGCGGAGGTAGAGCACCGCCCAGACGCGCCCCTGGTTGTGCTTGAAGCCCCAGAACTCGATGACGTTGCCCACGGCATCGATGGCCAGCGCCTCCCAGCGGGGGAGGCCCGGCGCGGGATCGGGCGCCGCCAGGCGGGGCGCATCGGACCAGCTGTAACCCTTGGCCGGCATCGTGGTCTCGCTAGCGGAAGGCCGCGCCGAGGCGCCGTGCCCAGTCGGTGAGCTCGTCCGCGCCGGGCGAGACGCGGAGGGGGCCGAGCGCGTCCAGCGCGGCGTCGATCTCCCGGTCCATGAGGGTCAGCGCCGCCCGGGGCGCGTCGGTGGCGAGCACCGCCGTGCCCAGCTCCCGCACGCGCTCGTCGGCCATCGAGCCGAAGGCCCACAGGTCCTTGATCCGCCGGCGGAGCGGCTCGTCCATCTGCGCGGCGAGGAGGATGGGGAGGGACGGGGTCCGTGACTTGAAGTCGGCGAACACCGGCTTCCCCGGGTCGCCGCCGTTGAGGTCCTTGAGGTCGTCGGCGATCTGGAAGGCCAC
>DASROG010000223.1:0-2936 GCA_035646995.1 Myxococcaceae bacterium | reverse complement strand
GTCCAGCCCTTCCTCGGCGCCGGCGGCCCGCGCACCCGCCTCGTCCTGGCCCAGGCCGACACCTACCGCGTGGAGGGCCGCTACGGCCGCGCGCTCGACCTGGTCCAGACCGCCATGCGCCTGTCCCCCGGTGAGCCCGGCCTCCACCGCCCGGCCGCCGAGCTCTACGAGGGCCTCAAACGTCCCCGCGAGGCCCTCCGCGAGGTCGAGGTGTCGCTCTCTGGCCAGACCCCCGACCCCGCCACCCGCGCCTGGATGGACCGGCTTCGCACCGCCATCGACCTCGAGACGGTCCGTGCGCTCGACCCCGCCCGCGGGCTCGACGCCCTCGAGCCCCCCGACGCCGGTCCTCCGGACGGCACCGTGCCGCGCCGGGCGCAGGGCCGCTGACCCAGCACTCGGGACCGGCGGGACGCACGGACGAGAACCCATCTGCGCCCGCTAGACTCCGGCGGCCATGACCGATTCGCCGCATCCAGAGCACGGGCGGACACTGGCCGAGGCCTTGCGCGACGCGGTGCGGGCCTGGTCCCCGCGCGCCTACGAGGCACGCCTGGTCTTCACCGCGGTCGTCGCCGGCCTCCTCGCTGCGTGGCTGCACCTCTCCGCCCTGTGGGCGATCATCTCCGCCATCCTCGTGCTCCAGCCCGATCCGGTCGCCACCCGGCGGAACAGCCTGGTCCGCTTCGCGGCCACCGCCATCGGGGGCGCTGCCAGCGTGGGCGTGGTCGCCCTGGGCCTGGAGGGGACCGCGGCGTTCCTCGTCGCATTGCTGGTGACCTGCACCTGCTGCGCCGCGCTCGGGCTCCAGGAGGGGCTCCGGCCCGCCTGCGTCTGCACGGCGGTGCTCCTCATCCGTCCCGACGGACCGGTGGAACAGTCGGACGCGCTGCGCTTCGCCATCGACCGCATCCTGGCCGTCATCGGCGGGGGCCTGGTGGCGCTCGCCGTCTCGTACCTGCCGGGCTGGAGACCCGAGGCCGCCGCCACCGCGCGCGGCTCCCGGCCGACGAGCTCGGACTGACGGACGCTGGACAGAGCCAGCCCGCCCCGGCGAGCACGTGTCCTGGCCGATGCTCGGGTGACTGGCCGCGCGCCGAGCTCCGGAAGGCTTCAACCCGGGGTCTGCTGGAAGTCATACACGCTTCCCAGCTGCAGGATGCGGGTGAGCTCGTCCAGCGCGGTCAGCGACTCCCGGGCCAGCGCGGGGTCCGCCAGGTCGCGCACGGCCAGCCGGTCGCGGTAGTGCCGGCGGATCCACGCCTCGAGCTCCGCGCCCAGCCCCGCGTCGAGGAACACGCGCGCCTTCACCGCGGCGCGCTCCTCGTCGGTGAGCCGGATGCGCTGGCGGAGGCAGGCCGGGCCGCCGCCGTTGTTCATCGACTGGCGCACGTCCAGGTAGTGCACCTGGCGGACCGGATTGTCCTCGGCCACCACCCGCTCCAGGAACGCGCGCGGCCTCGGCCGCTGACGCGACTCGACCGGGGCCAAGATGCACATCGTCTCGTCGGGGAGGGTGAGAACCTGGCTGTTGAACGGATAGCCGAAGACCGCCTCGGACACCGGCAGCTCGCGGCTGCCGGCCATCACCCAGCGGAGCGACTCGCCGAGACGGTTCCGCAGCGTCGCCAGGAGCGGCTCGACGGCGACGAACGCCTCCTCGTGGAGCATCAGGAAGCCGTCGTTCCCCACCGCCAGCACGTCGGTGTGAAACGCCCCACCGTCGATGCCCGCGGGGGACTGCTGCGGGAAGAGACAGGCGTCGGGATGCAGCTGGTGCAGCCGCGCCAGCGCGTGCGACGCCTCGAGCGTCTGTCGCGCGGGGAAGCGATCCGGTCCCTTCACCGGGTGCCAGGTGCTCCGCCCCCAGGCGAAGAGGTGCATCGCCGGCCGACCCTCGACCGACAGCCGGACGTGGTTCGCCGCGCCCTCGTCCGCGAAGTGCCCGCCGCCCGGGAGGGGAGGGTGCACCGCGAACCGCCGCTCGTCGGAGAAGATCGCCCGCAGCACCGCGTGCGTCGTCTCGCCCTCCAGCACCCGGTGGAACATCGCCTGGAGGTTGGCCACCGTGAGGTGCATCCGGCCGTCGCCGGTGTCGCTCGACGGGGCGGCAGTGGCGGCGTTGGCGGTCCACATCGCCGCCGCGCTCGAGCAGATCCGGAGCAGGTGCTCGTCCTCGGTGAAGACCCTGGCCAGCACCTCCTCGTCGCTGCCCACGTACCCGAGCGCTCGGAGGGCGCGGAGCGACGGGCGCGGGTGCGGCGGAAGCACCGCCTGGCCCACCCCCAGGCCGGCCACGAAGCGCATCTTCTCCAGGCCCTGGAGCGCGGCCTCGCGCGGGTTCGAGACGTTCCCCTCGTGCGACTGCGAGGCGAGGTTCCCCGGCGAGAGCCCGGCGTAGTTGTGGGTTGGCCCCACCAGTCCGTCGAAGTTCCACTCCCGCTGTGCCATATGAGACCCCTCGTTTCCCACGGTGGCACCACCCCTGTCCAAGCGCCTGAAGCGAACGCTCCGCTACGGGCTCGTCCGGGTCCTGCTGTGGCTGGTGGAGCGCCTGCCTCTCTCGTGGGCACAGGCCCTCGGCCGGGTGCTGGGGAGCGCGGCCTTCCACCTGGCCCCGGGCGAGCGGCGGAAGGCGCTGGCCAGCCTCGGGGTGGCCTACCCGGAGATGCCGGAGGAGACGCGGCTGGACGTCGTCCGGCGGTGCTTCCGGAGCCTCGGAATCGCGATTCTGGAGATGGCAGTGGCTCCGCGGCTGGGAAGCACCGGGCTGGACCGGCTGGTGGACCTCTCGGGCGAGTCGCTGGCCCGCCTCCGGGCGGCCCAGGCCCGCGGAAAGGGCGTGGTCTGCATCGCTGCGCACCTCGGAAATTGGGAGCTCCACGCCTGGTCGTTCACCCGGCACGGGCTTCCGCTCCACGCGGTGGGGAAGGAGA
>DASROG010000222.1:0-6163 GCA_035646995.1 Myxococcaceae bacterium | reverse complement strand
GCCCAGCACCTCGCCGCCGGCCCGGACCAGCAGGAGCTGGACCACCGCCACCGTGAGCGGCAGGCGCAGGGTGACCCGGGTGCCGCGCCCCGGCTGGGAGTCGAGCTCCAGCGCGCCTCCGAGCGACTCCACGGAGCGCTTCACCGCGTCCATGCCCACGCCGCGGCCGCTCACGTCGTCCACGTCGGTCGCCGTGGAGACGCCGGGGAGACAGGCCAGGAGCAGCACCTCGCGGGTGGAGAGGCGGACCGCGGCCTCGGGGGAGAGCTTGCCCCGGGCCACGGCGGCGTCGCGGAGCTTCTCCGGGTCCATGCCCCGCCCGTCGTCCTCCAGCTCGATCACCACTCGCTCGCGGGTACGCCGGACGGAGATGCGCAGCCGGCCGCGGGGAGGCTTTCCGGCGCCGACCCGCGCCTCGGGCGACTCGATGCCGTGGTCCACCGCGTTGCGGAGCACGTGCAGCAGCGGCTCGGCGATGGCGTCGAGAATGGCGCGGTCGATCTCGATCTCCGCGCCGGTCACCGTCAGCTCCACGTCCTTCCCCCGCTTCCGGGCGAGGTCACGGGCGGCCCGGGGGAGCTGATCGGTCACCAGCGCGACCGGCGTCATCCGCGCGCCCATCACCTTCCCGTGAAGGTCCTTCACCAGCGCGTGGAGCCGGTCCACGCCCTCCTCCAGCGCCGGCCGCTCGTGCTCGGGGAAGCGCCGGCCGATGTCCCGCAGCCGGGCGGTGGCCAGCAGGAGCTCCCCGGCCATCTCCAGGAAGTCGTCGAGGAGCTCGGTCCGGACACGGACGGTGCGGGCGGCCTCGGCCGGCACGGGGGCGGGGGCCGGCGGTCCCGGCGGCGCCTCCACCACGGGCTCGGCGGAGATCAGCTCCACCTCGGGGACCAGCCCGAGCGCGGTGCGCACCGGCTCCAGGCCACCGTCGGTCTCCAGCACCAGCGCCACCCGCCCGTCGGGAATGGCCCCCGCGCGGAGGTCCTCCAGCGGCGGACGGAGCTGGCTCACCGCGCCCAGGCCGGTGAGCTTCTTGTACACGAGGAAGGCGCGGGGGCCCGGGCTCTGCGCGGCGGGCAGAATGCGGAAGCGGATCTCGAACTTGCCCGTGCTCAGCGAGGGTCCGGGAGGGCGGGCGAGCGGATCGACCCGGGCCACCTTGGTCGGACGGGGCTGCTCGCCGGTGAGCGCGACCACCGCCTCGGAGAGCTTGCCCAGCAGCTCGGGCTGGGGGGCCGGTGGATTCCCCTCCCCGGTCCCTCGCACCAGGGCGAGCATCGCGTCGGTGGTCGTGAGCAGGAGATCGACCCGCTCTCGCCCGAGCGCACCTGGCACCCGGCGCGCGATGTCGACCAGGTCCTCGACCCGGTGCGCGAGCTGGGCGATGGGCTCCAGCCCCATCGACGCGGCCATTCCCTTCACCGAGTGCGCGTGGCGGAACAGCGAGTCGACCGTCTCGGCCGACGGTGTGCCCTCCAGGGCCACCAGGTCGCGCCCCAGCGCCTCGAGGTGCTCCGAGGCCTCGGCGACGAAGAGGCCCAGGTAGCGGGACATGTCGAGCGTGGCAGCCAGGGGCTCACACCTTGGGCGTCTCGCCCAGAACCTTCTTCACCACCGCCAGCACGTCCTCGGCGCGGAACGGCTTGACGATGAAGTCCGCGGCACCGGCCTCGATCGCCTCCATCACCAGCGACTCCTGGCCCAGCGCCGAGCAGATGACCACCACCGCCTTGGGGTCGCCCTTGACAATCTCCCGCGTGGCCTCGATGCCGCTCTTGTAGGGCATCACGATGTCCATGGTGGTGAGGTCCGGCCTGAGGGCCCGGTACTTCTCGATGGCCTCGATGCCGTGCGCAGCCTCGCCCACCACCTCGTAGCCGCCGGAGCTGAAGATGTCGCGGATCATGTTCCGCATGAACACCGCGTCGTCGACGATCAGCACTCGCTTCGGCATGGCTCGGGGGGGACTGCGGGAGTAACGGATGTTAGCCGTGGTCGAAGAGGCGTGTCACCGCGCCGTCGAGCGCCTCCGCGTCCAGCACCGTCACCGCCGCACCCTTGACCCGGGTCACCCCACGCACCGGGGCGCGTGACTCGCGTGGCTGGCTTGACACCTTCTCCACCGTCTCGAATCCCTCGACGTCGGTGACGCTGAGCGCCAGGTCCCGGCGCCCCCGCTCGAGGAGGATCAGCTTGCGCTGGGGCTGGGCCGGGCGCGGGAGGTCCAGGAGCAGCGCGAAGTCCACCACGGTGACCACCCGCCCGCGGAGGTTCACCACCCCCAGCACCGGAGCAGGCGCCCGGGGCACGCGGACCAGCCCCTCGGGCTGGACCACCACCTGGCTCACCGCGCTCAGCGGGAGCGCGTAGCGGGTGCCGTCGAGGAGGAAGACCACGTGCTGGACGGGGACGCGGTCGGATGCCGTCCCACCTCGTGCGGCGGGCTGCCCCGGAGCGCTCACGAGCCGAGCCGGAACCGACGGACCACGCTCTGCAGCTCGAGGCTGAGGTTGTTCAGCTCCTGCGCGGCGGAGGTCATGCGGGCCACGGCAGCGGTCTGGTCCTCGATGATGCCGCCCGCGGCCTCGGTGGAGCTGGCGTTCGCCTCGGCGACCTCGGAGATCTCCCCCACCGCCTTGACCATCTCCTCGCTCCCGGCCAGCTGCTCCCGGGCGCTCTGGCTGATGAGGTGCACCTTCTCCGCACCCTTGCGGGCGGTGTCGGTGATGCTCCCCATGGAGCGCACGATGGTGCCCAGGTCCTCGCGACCGTCGGTGAGCTCGTCGATGGACTGCCTCATCGCCGAGACCACCGCCACCGACTGGCCGGAGATGTCCCGGGCCAGCTTGCTGATCTGCTCGGCGCTCCGGCCTGCGGACTCGGCGAGCTTCCGCACCTCGTCCGCCACCACCGCGAAGCCGCGCCCGTACTCGCCGGCCCGCGCGGCCTCGATGGTCGCGTTGAGCGCGAGGAGGTTGGTCTGCTGGGCCACCTGGGTGATGACGTCGACGATCTTCGAGATCTCCTGCGTCTTCTCCCCGAAGGCGAAGACCTCGTGGCTCGCGCTCTCCACCCGGCTGAACACCTTGTTCACCTTCTCCCCGGCGAGCCGCGCGGCCTTGCTGCTCTGCTCGGCAGCGACCGAGGTCTCGCCGGCGGCCAGCGCGGCGTCCTCGGCAGACAGGGCGGTCCGCTGGATGCTGCCCGCCATCTCCCCGATGACCTTCTGGGCACGGGCCACCAGGTCCGACTGGGTGCCGGCGCCGAGGGCGATCTTCCGGATGGAGGTGCCCACCTCGGTGGTGGCGGCGTTGACGTTCTCTGCCGACCGCTGCAGCTCGTTGGCGGAGTCCGCGACGCTGGCTGCGGTGTGCTGGATGTGGCCCACCAGCTCGCGCAGGTTCTCCTGCATGTTGCCGATGGCGGTGGAGAGCTCGTCGATCTCGTCCCGTCCCAGGCTCGGCTCGGTGGTGACCGGCGAGGCGAGGTCACCGCGGGAGATGTCGAGCGCGCTGCGGCTCAGCGAGCGCAGCCGCGTGACCCGCGCCAGCACCGCGGGGAGGAGCAGCGCCAGGACCAGCGTCAGCGCTCCCGCCACCAGCCCCTGCACCGCCCAGCTGGCGTTGCGGACGAGGTGCAGCGTGCCCACCAGCACCATCGCGAGGAGGAAGTGGGAGACGAGGATCTTGCTCTGCAGCGACAGCGACACCGGCTGGCTCCGCTCGTCGCGCGACGCCGTCAACCTGCGCACCGGCGCGGGCCGCCGGCTGGTCCGGGCGGCTGGAAACTCGTCCAGCACGGAAGGACGGGCCGTTCCGTTGCGGGTCGGCGGGGGCACCAGTGCCATGTCGGGCCGCGATTCTGGCGTAGGACGGACCGGATTTCACATTCCGAACAGGGGGCGGTGCGCCCGGGAACACCCCTCCCCACACGGAGAGGACGGCCTCAGCCGAAGAGGGCTCGATTTTCCTGGACCCAGCGGACGAGCGTCTCCACGCCCTCGGTGACGCCGATTCGTGGACGCCAGCCGAGCAGCTCGGAGGCACGGGACACGTCGGCGACGAAGATGGGCTGGTCCCCCGGCCGCCAGTCGGCGAAGGCCGGGCGGAGCGGCCGCCCGGTGAGCCGGTCCAGCTGCTCGACCAGCTCCAGCAAGGACAGGGTGTTGTCCGGGCCGCCCCCGAGGTTGAAGACCTGTCCGCTGGCCCGGTCGATGCGCTCCACCGCCGCGTCGTAGGCCTCGCAGAGGTCGTCGACGAACAGGAGGTCCCGCACCTGGCGTCCGTCCCCGTAGATGGTGACCGGCTTGCCGGTGACCGCGGCGATGGTGAACCAGGCCACCCAGCCCTGGTCCTCCACGCCGAACTGGCGCCAGCCATAGATGCAGGACTGGCGAAAGACGACGGTGCGCAGGCCGTAGATGCGCGCGTAGTCGCGGGCGTACTGGTCGGCCGCACCCTTGCTGCAGCCGTAGGGCGAGTGGAAGTCGAGCGGTTCGGCCTCGGAGATTCCCCGGGAACGCTCGCGGAACGCGTAGCGGCCGTGCCGCTGCTCCACGCCCACGTGCTCGAGCCCGCCGTAGACCTTGTTGGTCGAGGCGTAGAGGAACGCCGCGGAGGGGGTGTGCCGGCGCGCGGACTCGAGCAGGTTGAAGGTGCCGAGGGCGTTCACCTCGAAGTCGTGGCGCGGCTCGGTGACCGAGGTGGTCACGGCCACCTGGGCGGCGAGGTGGAGGATGACCTGCGCGTCGCGGTGGCGGGCCAGGGCGGCGTCGAGCGTGGCGGCGTCCCGGATGTCGACCCGCTCGAAGGTGAAGCGGCCCTGGCTCTTGAGCCAGTCGAGGTTGCTGTCTGCCCCGCGGCGCGACAGGTCATCGAGCACGACCACCGCGTGCCCGCGCTCCATCCACCGCCGTGCGGCGTTGCAGCCGATGAAGCCTGCACCACCCGTCACCAGGTATTTCACGCCGCTCCCGTCCTCCCGTTTCGGGGATCGAAGCTTAGTCCCCGCGCTGCTTCGGGGGAGGGGGAAGGCGGCTTCCGTGAGCCGGGGCGGACGCACCTCCGCCGCCCCTGTCGGGGAGAGGACGCTGTCAGCCCGAGGCGAGACGGACGGCGGTCCCGGCGAGCCCGGCGGCGGTCACGTCCTCGAGCACGGCCCAGGGGAGGTCGGGAGTCCTCGTGGCCTGAGGAAGGCGCATCCGGGCGCGGGAGCCGAGGAGTGCTCCGGCGAGGGCTCCGGCAGCTCCGGCGAGGACCAGCATGGTGGGCCGCCGGGACCGGATCAGCCAGGCGGCTCCGATGCCTCCGGCGAGGAGCCGAGCGCCGAGAGGGACGGGATCGAGTCGACTCCCGGTCCCGGGCAGCTTGTCGCGGACGAGCTCCGCCGCCGCGAGTGGAAGGAGCAGCGCCCGGACTCCACGGTGCCCTCCCTGCGTCAGGGAGAGCAGCGCGAGCGGAAGCAGGGAGCGCATGCCGGTGGCGACGCCGAGGAGTGATGCGGCAGCGAGCGAGGACGGGGAGGCAGAGCGGGTCATGGCCGCCGCAAGATGAGCACGGCCGTTGACGCTCGCCGCAACATCACCCAGCGCACGACGAAGCTGATGCCTGCTCGCGTCTGCGCTTCCGTTCTCGTTCACACGGGGGGCTCGTGAAACGGTCCAGCTTCGTGTCGCTCTGCTTCGTCCTGTCCGTCCTTCTCGGTGGATGCAGCGAGCCATGCATCAACTACATGCCGGCGAGCAGTGCGGCATGTCGGTTTGCAGCCAGGCGGGCTACTGCGCGACGGATGCGGGCCCGCCGACCTGCCTTTCCAAGAAGGTTCCACGGGCGCTCTGTCTCCGGAACGCGGAGTGTATCGGGGGAAGCTGTGAGCTCGATGGAGGCTGCGGCCCCATTCCGCCGTTCAATCCATCGGAGCCTTGCGGGTCAGAGCGGCCGTAGCGAGGTGTCCGTCACGAGGTGTTGTTCCTCGCGGCGGCGGCGCGCGAGATCAGGCGAGGTGGTCGAATCCCTCGACGCGGCCCGGCCCCAGGCCACGGAGGTACACGCCACGGCCGCGGCGGACCTCGCCGATGCGCGTGAGGCGGAGGCCGAGCCGGCGGCTGAGCCGCTGGATTTGGACCTCGCGCGAGGCGGGCGCGGTGAAGAGCAGCTCGTAGTCC
>DASROG010000221.1:0-7992 GCA_035646995.1 Myxococcaceae bacterium | reverse complement strand
GGCGTTCTTCGGGGTCGGCGGCTACACCGCGGCAGTGCTCGGGCACGGGGGAACGCCTCATCTGTTGGTCCTGCTCGCCAGTGGGGCCGTGGCAGCGGCGGTGGGGTCGCTGCTGCTGCTTCCGCTGCTACGGACCCGGGGACACTACGCGGCACTGATCACCATCGCCTTCGGGCTCCTCTTCCGCACCTTCCTCGAGGTGAACGACACGCTCGGCGGGCCCCAGGGGCTCAAGCTCGGCGGGCTCCGCATCCTCGGGTGGAGCTTCAACGACGACCGTCAGCTGCTGGGCGTGGATTTCTCGGGGTACGCCTTCTACTGCCTGGGCGCGCTGGGACTGGCGCTCTCCGCGGTCGCGCTCGTGCGCCGGGTGGAGCGCTCCTGGATCGGCGTGGCGCTGGACGCCGTGCGGCTCGACGAGACCGCGGCTGCCTGCTTCGGGATCTCCATCGGGCGGTGGAAGATCGCCGCCTTCACTCTGGGGAATGCGCTCATCGGGGTGGCCGGCGGCCTGTCGGCGATGATGGTGGGGTTCATCGCCCCCAACAACTTCACCTTCCAGGAGTCGCTGGTCCTGGTCTCCATCCTCCTTCTGGGCGGGCTGGGGAACGTCGCGGGGCTGGCCGTGGCGGCGCTGATCGTCAGCTGGCTTCCGGAGAAGCTGCAGCCGATCCAGGAGTACCGCTACCTCCTGTTCTCGGTGCTGGTGGTGGTGGTCCTGGTGCTTCGGCCGGCCGGGCTCGTTCGCCGCGCCACGCGCCGGCCGTTCGGGAGCGTCGCCGCGTGAGCGCGCCCGGACAGCTCCTGGTGTGCCGCGGGCTGACCCGGCAGTTCGGCGGAGTGGTGGCTCTCTCCGGGCTCGATCTCGAGGTTCGGCGCGGCGAGCTCCTGGGGCTGATCGGGCCCAACGGGTCGGGGAAGACCACCTTCTTCAACGTCATCACCGGCCTCTTCCCTCCGACCCGTGGGGAGCTGGTCTTCGAAGGCGCCCCGCTCGCCCGATCCACTCCCCAGCAGATCCACCGTGCGGGCATCACCCGGACCTTCCAGCGATCGCGCCTGTGCCTCGAGCTCTCCATCTTCGACAACCTGGCCGTCGGCGCACACCATCGGCTCGATCATCACCTCGTGTTCAACGTGCTCCGCCGGGGCGCCCTTGCGCGCGAGGCCGACGCGACCGCGGCCGCCGCGACGGAGCTGCTGGAGATCTTCGATCCGCCCCTGGCGCGCCGGCTGCACGAGCCGATGACTGGCGTGGCGATGATCGACCGGCGGCGCGTGGAGATCTGCCGCGCCCTGATGAGCCGGCCGCGGCTGCTGCTCCTCGACGAGCCCTCGGCTGGCATGACCGCCGACGAGACCACCCGCCTGATGGACGACATCCTGGAGGTGCGCCGACGGTTCGGCGATCTCACCATCATCCTCATCGAGCACGAGATGTCAGTCATCCAGCGCGTCACCCAGCGCTGCGTGGTGCTGAACTACGGCAGGAAGCTCTGCGAGGGGACCTTCGCCGAGGTCTCGGTGGATCCGGAGGTCCGCCGGGCCTACCTGGGGCTGACATGACGGGCGCGGAGGAATCGCTGGTGATCGAGCACGTCTTCACCGGGTACGACCGGGCGGACGTCCTCCAGGACGTGTCGGTCCGGATCGAGCCCGGGTCCATCACGTGCCTGCTCGGCTCGAACGGCTCGGGGAAAACCACCCTCATCCGTTCCATCCTCGGGCTCACCCCACCGCGGAGCGGCCACGTTCGATTTCGGGGCGTCGAGCTCACCGGAATGCCGACCCACCGCATCGTCCGCCACGGGATAGGCTGCATCCCTGAGGGACGTCGCGTGTTCCCGCGCCTCTCGGTGCTGGAAAATCTCATGGTGGCTGCGCACGACGAGCGCCGCCCCGAGGTCATTCGCCAGAGGCTCGGCCGGGTGTTCGAGACGTTTCCCCAGCTCGCCGAGCGGCGGTCCCAGCTGGCGGGCACCATGTCCGGGGGCGAGCAGGCCATGGTGTCCATCGGCCGCGGGCTGATGTCCGCACCCCGGCTACTGCTTGTTGACGAGCCGTCGCTCGGGCTGGCCCCGCGCCTGGTGCAGGAGACCTTCGCGGTGCTCAAGCGGATTCACGCCGAGGGCGTGACCATCTTCCTGGTGGAGCAGAACGTGCACCAGACCCTGGACATCGCCCATCGTGGTTACGTGCTGGCGAAGGGGCGGGTGGTGACGTCCGGCACCGCCGCCGAGCTGCGGGCCGACCCGCAGATGCACGCGGCCTACTTCGGGGCCGGTGGAACGGAGGCGAAGCGATGAAGGTCGACCCGGTGGCTCTGACCCAGCAGCTGGTGCGCTTCGACACGATCAATCCCACCAGCCCCGAGCGAGACTGCGCACGCTTTCTGGCCGAGCTGCTGGAGAATGGCGGCTTCCGGGTGCGGCTGCACGAGTTCGCCCCGGGGAGGGCGAGCCTGGTGGCAGCGATGCCGGGCGGGAGCAGGCCGCCCCTGTGCTTCGCCGGACACCTGGACACCGTGCCCCTCGGGGCAGCGCCGTGGACGCGCAACCCGTTCGCCGGCGAGACCGACGCCGGGCGCCTCTACGGGCGCGGCTCGAGTGACATGAAGAGCGGGGTCGCGGCGCTGGCCTGTGCGGCGCTGGACCTCGCCCGGGAAGGCCAGTTGCGCGACGGAGGCCTGACGCTGGTCTTCGTGGCCGGAGAGGAGACCGGCTGCGAGGGCGCGGCGCACCTCGCGCGGACGGCGGGCGCGCTGGGCACGGCGGCGGCGCTGGTGGTCGGGGAGCCGACCGGAGGCCGGCCGCTGGTGGGTCACAAGGGCGCGCTCTGGCTCGAGGCGCGGACGCGGGGAGTGACCGCCCATGGCTCGATGCCCGAGCGCGGAGTGAACGCGGTCTACAGCGCCGCGCGGGCCGTGTCGGCTCTGGAGGCCTTCCAGTTCGACGTCCCGCCGGACCCCCTGCTCGGGCGCCCCACGCTCAACGTGGGCATGATCCGCGGAGGGCTGAACATCAACTCGGTGCCCGACGAGGCGGTCATCGGCATCGACATCCGCACCGTCCCCGCACAGCAGCACGCACGGGTGCGCGAGGACCTCGCCCGTGTCCTCGGCCCCGAGGTGGAGCTGCGTGCCCGGGTGGACGTTCCGGGCGTGCGCACCGAGGAGAACGACCCCTTCGTCCAGAAGGTGTATCAGCTGGTCGAGCAGCGCTCGGGAGGTCGACCGACGGCCGCGAGCGCGCCTTACTTCACGGACGCGAGCATCCTCACCCCGGCCTTCGGCGGCATTCCCACGGTCATCCTGGGCCCGGGCGAGCTGGTCCAGGCGCACCAAACCGACGAGTACGCCGAGGTCCTCTGCATCGAGGAGACGACCGAGCTCTACCGCGAGCTGGGCCGCCGCTGGTGTGGCGCCTGAGCCTCCAGGTCAAGCCAGCCGGGGCGTCGTTGGCCCGGCGTAGGCAGGGTGGCGCCCCATGAGCGCCCGGTGGCAGTGCGGGCAATAGAAGGTCGCGTCGCTTCCCGCCACGCGGCCGTCGTACTCCTCGAAGCGGATGAAGTCCGGCAGACGCAGGCGGGTGCGGAGCGCCCCCGCATCGAAGGTGCAGTCCACCTCCGACCAGAGTCCCCACTCGGGTCCGTAGGGGCTCGGCATCGGCTCGCCGATCCGGACACCCCGCCCGACCAGCTCCAGCTCGAGCGGCTCCAGATGTTCGCAGGTCACCGGCATGGGAAGCTCCGGACGAGAGCATGCCACGGGTCGAGATCAGCGACGGAGGCCGCGCCGGGACCATCACCTACCGGGAGGGGCTTCACACCGCCACCTTCGACTGGGAGTTCGCGATGTCTCCCGCACTGGCGATTCTCAGCGGGCCGAGCGCACGGGACTGGGACCGGCTCTGCCCCTGGGCCGCGGGGCGCCAGGAGGAGATCTTCCAGCACGTGGCCCGCGAGGTCATCCGCCAGAAGGCGGGCGATTGCACCCCGGAACTCGACCTCGCGACCGGAACCATCACCCTGCTGGAGCCGAGGCGCCCCGCGAAGGGGCCGAAGCGCCGGGGCAGCTCGCCCCGTGGCCCGCTGGACCCGGTGGGTGAGCTCGCGGAGGACGAGGTGACAGAGCTCATCGAGCTCCTGCTCCGCGACGAAATGAGCGGGCCCATCGTCGATGCGCTCGCCCAGATCGATGACCCGAAGGCCCGGGCCGCGGTGGACGAGGCCTCACGCCACCACCTCTCGGTGGACGTCCGGCTCGCTACGGCCGAAGCGCTCCGTGCCCGCGGCGCGCTGGCCGATCTCGAGCCGGTGCTCACCCGGGAGCTGAGGGTCTTGAACCGTCGAGCGGACGGGCTCGCCCGGATGCTCCGCCTCGCGGAGGCGCACCCCACGCCGGCGGTGAAGCAGGCGCTCCTCTGGGCTAGCTGGAACCAGACCGAGTGCGCCACCGACTGTGCGCGTCTCCTGCTGAAGCTCGTGGGTGGTCCCGAGGCAGTCGCGGCGATGAGCGCCGTGCTCCCCGGGCTGGACTTCCACACCAGCTTCTTCCAGCGGAAGGCGGCGTTCGACGCCCTTTGCCGGAAGGTCGAGATGACGCTGGACCCGAGCTGACGCGCCGCTCGATGATGAGTTCCGCGGCCTCCGGCCGTCCAAGGTGTCGACACGGCTGGCCTGGTCGCCGGCACTCCAGAGGAAACCATGTCTCGCCTTCGCGTCCATGCATTCGCCCTCTCGCTCGACGGCTTCGGCGCCGGCCCCGGTCAGGATCTGCAGCATCCGCTCGGAGTGGGAGGAGAGGCCCTGCATGCCTGGGTGTTCCCCACCCGCACCTTCCAGCGGATGTTTGGGGACCAGAGCGGGACCACCGGTGTGGATGACGGCTTCGCCGCCCGAGGCTTCGAGGGCCTGGGAGCCTGGATCCTCGGACGACACATGTTCGGTCCCGTCCGCGGAGCATGGCCCGACGAGTCCTGGAAGGGATGGTGGGGCGAGGAGCCGCCGTACCACGTCCCGGTGTTCGTGCTCACCCACCACCCGCGCCGTGAGCTGGCGATGAAGGGCGGGACCACCTTCCACTTCGTCACCGGCGGGATCCAGGAGGCGCTCGCCCGGGCCCGTGACGCGGCCGGCGACCGCGATGTCCGGCTCGGCGGAGGCGTGTTCACCGTCCGGCAGTACCTCGAGGCCGGGCTGGTGGACCTCGTCCACCTCGCCTTCTCGCCGGTCTTCCTTGGAAAGGGCGAGAACCTCCTGTCGGGCATCGACCTTCCCGGGCTGGGGTTCCGCGTCTCCGAGCACGTGCCGGGGGAGAAGGCGACGCACGTCGTTCTCACCCGCGGATGAGATCGCCGTCGGATTCTCGAGCGGCCCTCGCTGTCCCTCCACAGCGGGGCCGCGTGACGAATCCTCGCCTCGCGACGGTCTCGTCGCACCGCGAGGTCAAGACCCGACCAGGGACTGTTTCCGCGGCGGGCCGCAGCCGCTAGGCTCGACGGGCCGTGTCCCTCAGCCGTCGCGAGCTGGTCGAAGCCGGTGTCTCCCTCGGCGTGGTCGTCGTCGCGGGCCCGGCGCTCGGTGCGAGTCCGGCCGCGCTGCCCCTCACGCCCGAGAGCGGGCTGGGCCCATTCTACAAGCGGGGCGCGCCGACCACGAGCAGCCTCATCGTGCCCGGTGACCCGGGACTGCAACTCCTGGTCAGCGGGAGGGTGCTGGATCCGGCCGGCAAGCCGCTCTCCGGCTCCATCCTCGAGGTCTGGCATGCCGACGCACGAGGGGTCTACGACCTCGCGGGCTACCGGTACCGCGCGAGCGTCGTCGCCGGCGCCGACGGGCGCTATCGGTTCCTCACCCAGATGCCCGGCCACTACCCCGAGCGCGTCGCCCAGCACATCCACTACCGGGTGAGCGCACCGGGCCGGAAGGTGCTCGTCACCCAGCTCTACTTCGCGACCGATCCGGCATTCGCCGGCGACCCGGACCACAACTGGAAGAAGGACCCGATCCTCGAGGACCGGCAGCTCATCCGTCCGGTGACGCTGGAGGACGCGGGCGGCCCGCGGGCGGCGGTGATCTTCGACACCGTGCTCGGACCGTGACCGACGCCGGGACCAGAGGCGCGCTCCGCATCGAGGCACCGGCCCGGGTGCGCGTCTCTCCCTGACCGCCGGTGGCCAGGCGCTCGGCTGACGCTCAGAATCGGTGCCAGAACAGCGACGCGTACGACGGGACGGCGTCGCGCCAGAACCGGATCTTCTTGCCCTCGGCGAAGCCGCGCGCCACGTAGTTGACCGGAACCTCCATCGGCGAGTGGCCGTTCCTGGCCAGCTTGCAGGCCAGCTCGATGTCGAGCTCGAAACCGTTCGATTTGAGATCCAGCCCGTCCAGGCATTCGGCACGGAACACCTTGAACATGGTGTTCACGTCCGTCACGCGCTGCTGGTAAAGCGCGCTGTAGGTCCGGGCGAACACCAGCTGGGCGAAGTTGAGCAGGAGCCCTCGCACCGGCGTCGCGTCGTACCGGCGGACCTTCCAGTCGTCGAGGCCGAGGCTGCGCGAACCGAGCACGAAGCTGGCCTGGTGCTGGAGCAGCGGCTCGAGGAGCGCATCGTAGTCGTCGATGTCGTACTCGAAGTCGGCGTCCTGGATGAGCACGATGGTCCCGCTGACGTGGGCAAGGCCCGTCCGCACCGCGTGCCCCTTGCCGCGAGGCCGGTCCTCCAGCACCACCCGTACCCCGGGGCGGCCCTCGTAGCTCTGCACGATGGCCCGCGTTCCATCGGTGGAGTTGCTCTCCACGACGATCAGCTCGCGGTCGATCCGCAGCGGCTTGGCAAGCACCGCGTCGATGACCTCGGCCGCGTAGCGGGCCTCGTTGTACACCGGCATCACGATCGACAGCTTCTCGCGAGCGGCAGCCTCGCCGGACCGGCGGCCGAACACCGCCACGCGGTTTCCGGCGCGCACCGGCATCTCCACGTCTCCGAGCGGCGTCGCATTCAGCACCGTGGAAAGCGCCGGGCGGTCCACCGCGCGGGAGAGGATGTCACCGACGTAGCGGGCAGTGCGGTGGACAGGAAGTGGATACTGGCCCTTGAGCACCAGCCCCGAGCGGACCGCCAGCGCGGTGAGATTGCCGGTGCTGAGGAAGGCCGACTTATGGTCGAACAGCTGCGACCAGTGCCTCCGCATGAGGCGTGCCGGGAACGAGTCGGCGTTGGTGTAGGTGACCGCGAACAGCGTCTCGGGCGGCAGCGCCGCGACCAGGTGCGAGAGCACGGCGTGGGGATCGGCGAGGCTCTCCAGCAGCTCGGCCAGGATCACCACCTGCGGCCTTCGCGCCAGGGAAGGCGACGCCCAGTCCATGTCGGAGTCGAGCGCCAGCCGGGTGAAGCGCGCGTCGTCGAGCTCGGCGACCTCCAGGCCGAGCCGCTCCGCCGACGGCACCCGTGCGAACTCCGGCAGGTACCGCCCGAGGAGCAGCGTCCGCCTCAGCGGCGCTCCGACGATGCGCTGGTGATCGTCCTCCACTCGCCGGAGCAGACGCTCGAAGTCCTCGGACATCAGCGCCCGATCCCGCGGATGGGAGAAGATCTGGATGCGCTCGATGTCCAGGTCGTTGAACGGGCGCTCGCGGGTGGGGTTCAAGTACACCGCTCCGCACGCCGTGCAGCGCACGAACCGGACACCGGCACGGTGGAAGAGGTAGCTCGGCCGGTCGGCCTGGCAGGCCGGGCAGTCCACGAACCGGTTGTGAGCGCGCGCGGCCCGCACCGCCGGCGTGGGCCGGAACTGGAAGGAGCGCACCGAACCATTCGTCCCGGTCATCGGGCCGTTACCCCCAGGCGATGGTCGACGAAGGGGCTGGCCTCGAGGAACGCCAGGGTCTCGACGATGCTCTCCTCGATGCTGCGGGTGGGGGCCCAGCCGAGCGCCCGCAGACGAGCCGTGTCCAGGAGGATGCGCGGCGAGTCCCCGACCCACCCCCGC